>JBLIDJ010000120.1:0-6446 GCA_047634195.1 Flavobacteriales bacterium | reverse complement strand
TTTTACCGCCTGCAAATTACAACCTCGTCCATCAACATAATGGTCGCGGGGTATTCTCCTTTTGTATGTGTCCAGGTGGGATTATTGCCCCTTGTGCTACCGAACAACAAGAGATTGTAACTAACGGGTGGTCTCCATCAAAACGAAACAATAAATATGCGAACTCTGGTATTGTTGTTACCATAAACCCAGAAGATGCTTACCCACAATTTGGCGAACAACCACTAGCTTGTTTATCATACCAACAAATGGTAGAACACAAGGCTTGGGAACTAGCTGGAAAAACGCAACAAGCACCGGCTCAGCGCATGTTAGATTTTATTGACAAAAGAGTATCAAGGTCTTTGCCCGATTGCTCTTACCAACCAGGAGTGGTTTCAGTCAATTTATGGGACTTACTGCCTAGCATTGTAGCAGAAACATTAAAAGAAGGTCTTCTGGCATTTGGGCGTAAAATGCCTAAATATTTGACCAACGATGCCATTTTGGTAGCCCCCGAATCAAGAACATCCTCCCCTGTTCGTATTCCAAGAGATAAGGAAACATTAGCACATGTAGACATTAAAGGTCTTTATCCATGTGCTGAAGGAGCTGGATATGCTGGCGGTATCGTGTCGGCAGCTATTGATGGAGAACGTTGTGCAAAAGCTATTGTAGAGCGTTATTTCGATAAAGCATAACACATTATTCCAGTAGCTACGGCAACATTTAATGATTCTGCCTCACCAAAACCTACAATTTTTATTTTTTCATGAGCCATTTCAGCCAGTGTTTCGGAAACACCATGAGATTCACTACCCATAATTAACACAATTTTTTCAGCCGAAACAGACCACTCCGTTTTTCCTTGCAAATGAGTAATAATAGAATGAAAGTCTTGTTTGTGTAATGCTAACAAACATGCTTCCAATGCTTCATAAAAAACAGGCATTCTAAAAACAGACCCCATGGTCGCTTGTAGCACTTTGGTATTATAAACTTCTACGGTATTGGTTGAACAATAAATGGCGTCAAAACCAAACCATTCAGCTGTCCTAATGATTGTCCCTAAATTCCCTGGATCGCTAATATCATCCAGTAATAAAACTTTTTTGAAAGTACCAGGCACCCATTCTTTTTGTTTAACAATAGCCAAAACCTTGTTTGGATTTTTTAGCATAGAAATACGCTCCAGGTCTTTATTACTAACAGTTGTAATGCTAAAAGACTTAGGTGGCACGTACCCCTCTATGGCATATAATGCTTCAATTTCCCACTCACTATTGAGTAATTCTTCTACAAGTTTTTCACCTTCTACAATGAAGGTTTTAGTAATTACACGATTTTTTTTTGAATGTAATTCCTTAATTGATTTAATTTGGTTGCTACTTAAAGCCATTATTGCATTTTTGGTTTGTAGTTTTGCCGAATCGCAAGTTTAATGAAAGCACAGCAATCTTATATCATAAATCAAAAATTAAAGTTTTGGTCACTTATTTTGACATTAGTCATTTTAGGTTCCTGCTCTCCTGCCCGTAGGCTTTCAGATGGGGAAGCATTGATTTGGAAAAACAAGGTGAAATTGCATCAAGATGAAAAATATTTTTCGTCAACTGATATGCTCGAATATGTAAAACCTGAGCCTAATCAAAAACTTTTTGGCTTCATTAGATTAAAACTTGGATTACATAATATAGGAAATAACGGTAAGGATAATAAAATAAGAAAGTGGTTTATGAGAATTGGTGAGCCTCCTTCTTTGATAGATTCATTGAGAACAGAGAGGTCATCCGAGCAAATAAAATTTTACTTAAACAAACAAGGTTTCTTTAATGCGTTAGTTACCGATTCAGTCTACTATAAAGGCAAAAAAAAGGGCGTAGCTTATTTTGATGTACATCCCTATCAACCTTACACCTTAAATAAGGTTAGTTATGAAATACAAAACAAGCTAATTGCTTCCAGTTTAAAATCTCATTTAGAAAAATCGCTACTGAAAGTTGGTCAGCGATACAATTACGATTTAATCGATTCTGAAAGAGAAAGACTTACCAACATACTGCATAACGAAAGTTTTTATGCTTTCAATAAAGATTTTTGGTATGTTGAAGTTGATAGTAGCTTGGGGGATAATAGCGTAAACTTGATATTAAAGCTTAAAACAACTACCACATCTGTCCAAAATAAATCGACTTTTAAACCACATAAAATTGGCACTGTAAAAATTCATTGTGGATTTGACCCATACGCCAAATTATTGCAAAAAACAGATACTATACAATACAAAGGATATACGGTCATTTATTACGAAAAAGCCTACCTAAAGGCTGAGATATTGTTTTTAGCTACTTTTTTAAAGCAAGGTGATTATTACAAAGAACAAAACTTAGAGCTGACATACAAAAGACTTGGTGCATTGAAATACTTTGGTGCCATAAACATTACGTTTGAGTCGAATCAAACAGAAGGTTATTTCCCCATTCTAGCAACAGACATTTACTTAACACCTCGAACAAAACAAAACTTCAACCTAGAATCTAGGGTAACCAACACAGGTGGAAACTTAGGTGTGGCAGGTAGTTTAGTTTATGGCCACAAAAATGCCTTTAAAGGAGGAGAAGTACTTGAAGTATCACTTGCTGGTGGTTTGGAGTCGCAACAAATTATTACCGAGCAAGAGCTAGACAACACCAATAAATCAGGTCTATTCAATAATTTGGAATTAAACACCATTGAATTTGGTCCGGAAGTAAGGTTGATTGTCCCAAAATTTTTAATCCCTTTTACTGCGCCAAACTTCTCTAAGTCGAGCAACCCTAAAACAATATTTAGCACCTCCTTAAATTTCCAGCAACGACCCGATTACATCAGAAGCATCACCAACTTTAATGTTTCTTATGAATGGAATGAAAGCCAAACCAAGAAACACATCATCGTACCTGCTGAAATAAGTGTTATTAAAATCAATCCTTCCACAGAATTTACCAATAGGCTTATTGCGCTCAACGATCAGTTGTTAATTAATAGTTATCGTGACCACTTGATTTCCTCTTTCCGTTATTCATTCATCTACAATTCGCAGTTGAATACCAAATCGAGACGAAACACTTTTTTTAGAGCCAACCTGGAAAGTGCCGGGAATTTATTGCACCTAACCAACGCTTTTGGCATAGCGGAGCAAAAAGAGGGTTATCAAAATCTTTTTAATATTCGTTATGCACAATTTATAAAAGCTGACATTGATGTTAGAAAATATTTCACGCTGTTTAACAAGAACATCCTGGCTATTCGTACCAAAGTAGGAATCGGAGTGCCCCAACAAAACTTAAAAGTATTACCCTTTGAGCGTAGCTTTTTTGGTGGCGGTGCCAATGACAACAGAGCTTGGCAAGCACGTACCATAGGGCCTGGAGCATACAGCGATACATCTTCTGTGATATCCTTTGACAAAATAGGCGATGTAAAACTTGCTACCTCTATTGAATATCGTTTTGATGTGATAAAATACCTCGAAGGAGCTATTTTTGTCGATGCTGGAAATGTTTGGTTGATTGACGGTGACAAAATTAGAACAGGAGGAACCTTTAATTCAAGTACTTTTTTAAGTGAAATTGGCATAGGTGCAGGAATTGGTGCGCGCTTCGATTTCGATTTTTTCATTATCCGATTAGATGTTGCAACAAAACTTAAGGACCCTTCCCTGTCACAGGGTGAAAGATGGTTTTACCAAGCTAAAGAACAATTCAAAAAATTATATAATGAGGATAAATATCCTCAACGATTAATCTGGAATTTAGGAATTGGATACCCTTTCTAAAAAAAACAAATTGAGCCTTCTGTGCTTAAAAGTTTTTTTTTAGCTTTGTCGCTCGAAATTTTAAAGAATTTTTTATGTCTTACAACAAGATTGTTGACTTGCTGGGTAATAAAGCTAGTAGCTTATTAAACCATACATGTACTACCATTGACAAAAACTTATTGCACCTACCTGGTGGTGATTTTGTTGAACGTGCATTTACCATCACCAACAGAAATAATCAAGTATTAAATAGCCTAGAGAAAATATACAATCACGGAAGATTGGCTGGTTCTGGTTATGTTTCTATTTTACCTGTTGATCAAGGAATTGAACATTCGGCTGGTGCATCTTTTGCTCCAAACCCTATTTATATGGATCCAGAAAACATCGTGAAACTTGCTATTGAAGGAGGTTGCAACGCTGTTGCTTCTACTTTTGGGGCATTAGCGAGTGTTTCTAGAAAATATGCACATAAAATACCTTTCATTGTAAAAATTAACCACAATGAAATGTTAACATACCCTAACACCTTTGACCAAATCATGTATGGTTCGGTAGAAGATGCTTGGAACATGGGTGCTACTGCTATTGGAGCAACCATCTATTTTGGTTCTGAAAATTCAGACCGCCAAATCTTAGAAGTTTCTGCTGCCTTTGAACGTGCGCACGAATTAGGAATGGCTACTGTATTGTGGTGTTACCTAAGAAACAATGGTTTCAAAAAAGATGGTGTTGACTATCATACAGCAACCGACATCACGGCACAAGCCAACCATTTGGGTGTAACCATTCAAGCAGATATCATTAAACAAAAACTACCAACCAACAATGGTGGGTATACCACCATTAACTTCGGGAAAACACACGATAAAGTTTATTCTGAATTAACGACCGATCACGCCATTGATTTGTGCCGATACCAAGTAGCCAACTGCTACATGGGTAGAAATGGGCTTATCAATTCTGGTGGTGCTTCTAGTGGTGCTTCAGATAAAAGTGAAGCTGTTGAAACAGCTGTAATCAACAAAAGAGCAGGTGGTCATGGATTAATTTCTGGACGCAAAGCGTTTCAACGACCAATGAATGAAGGAATTGACTTATTAAACACCATTCAGGATGTTTATTTGAGTGAAGAAATTACGATTGCTTAATTTTACAACTGACAGAATCTAATTGAATGGGCTGGTTTAAACGTATTAAAGAAGGTATTACTACTTCTACAAAAGATAAAAAAGAAATTCCTGAAGGACTTTGGTACAAGTGCCCAAAATGTCAAACAGTAATTACTTCCGAAGAGCACGCTATGACCTACTGGGTATGTCAAAAATGTGAACACCACGAAAAAGCAAGTGCTGAACAATACTTCCAAATATTTTTTGACGAAGGAAAATATGAAGAGTTTAACACCAACTTGACTTCGGGTGACCCATTGAAATTTGAAGACACTAAAAAATATACCGATCGAGTAAAACAAACTCAGAAAAAAACGGGACTTAAAGATGCTATCAGAACAGCTTCTGGAAACATGAACAACTTACCTATCACTATTGCTGCCATGGATTTTGGTTTTATTGGTGGTTCTATGGGCTCAGTTGTTGGTGAAAAAATTTCGAGAGCGATTGATTACGCTATCAAGAATGATACGGCTTTTATGATTATTTCAAAATCGGGCGGTGCTCGAATGATGGAAGCTGGATATTCGTTAATGCAAATGGCTAAAACATCAGCTAAGCTTACCTTATTGGCAAAAGCAAAATTACCGTACATCTCTTTCCTTACCGATCCTACCACTGGTGGTGTTACAGCCTCGTTTGCAATGTTGGGTGATGTAAATATTGCCGAACCAAAAGCATTGATTGCCTTTGCAGGACCTAGGGTTGTGAAAGAAACCATTGGTAAAGATTTACCAGATGGTTTTCAGCGTTCAGAATTTGTTTTGGAACATGGCTTCTTAGACTACATCGTTGACAGACGAGTGTTGAAAGAAAAAGTAACACAAACAGTGAAAATGTTTTTAAACAAACATTAGAATTTAACTAAATATTGCAGTACTTTTGCACCTGCATTTTGCATACATAACATTCATTTAAACAATCTTGGCATGTATTATTTAACTACCGACAAAAAAGTCGAATTTTTCAAAGCTCACGGTAAGTCTGAAAAAGACACTGGATCAAGCGAAGCACAAATCGCATTGTTCACATTCCGTATTGCTCACCTAACAGGGCACTTAAAAGGTAATCGTAAAGATTTCAATACTCAAAAAGCGTTAATTCGTTTAGTAGGTAAACGTAGAAGTTTGTTGGATTACTTGAAGAACAAAGAAATTGGACGTTACCGTGCAATTGTTAAAGAACTAGGATTAAGAAAATAATGCGTCATATCATTATTTCCATATAACATATTACAAAAGGGGCAATTGGTTACAATTGCCTTTTTTGCTATAAACTGTACATATACACACATACATATACACAGATGACACACAACTTAAATGTATTTAACACCACCATCGACTTAGGAGATGGTAAAATTATTGAAATCGAGACGGGTAAGCTTGCCAAACAAGCGCACGGATCGGTTGTTGTAAAAATGGGAGACACCATGCTTTTAGCGACGGTTGTTTCTAATTACGAAGCTAAAGACGGAGTCGATTTTATGCCGTTAA
>JBLIDJ010000119.1:0-6489 GCA_047634195.1 Flavobacteriales bacterium | reverse complement strand
CTCTTCTTTGGAAACTTCCATAAAATGTCATTGAATGATTATGAATGGGGAATTGAAGAACTCATGAAAGATGGGGATTATTTGTACAAGACACTTTCTAGAGATTTATATTTTTTGGGTAAAGTGCTCAATCGTAAGTATGTCTTACTGCGATATAGCTACTACACATTTGTAATAGGATTAAGTTTATCTATTGTCTTATTCCTATTGAGTTTGAGGGAGATTATGGTGTAGAGTATCAGTTTTCTAGCCTATATCATACGGTACGGTTTTGAAAAGTATTGAGTAGAATTTAAGTTTTTCGTCTCAAGGATTTCGTCCCTATCTTAGGAATCTAATCAACTTGCGTATAGGTGCTTAACGGTATTTTTGGAATCTATTGAATTAAAAAAGAGGGTATTAATTATAAAGTAAAACACTTCGGTGGCAAGCTTATCAAAGAGAGACTAACCCAATACGAGCCATCTCCCAATTGGAGAGATGGCAGTTTGCTAAATTTAGAGGATACGACTAGGGATACTCTTACCCCACATCAGTACACTACGGAGTAACTAGGGTGTATGGATACTAGATAGCCTACGCACTACTTGCGGGAATAGTATTCGCAAGGATCTGATAAGGTAGCGGATATTAGTGTATATTTGGTGAGAAAGAAAACGTAAACACCCAACTCTAGCCAATTACAAACGCTTGTAAACGTTTACCATAGACAAATTATATAGGGTGTATATGTGCCGGTCACATATACAGGTGTTAGCAACTATTAAATGGAAACATTAAAATTAGGAAATATAGAAATAGAATATAACTCTGATATTACTAGAGAATTCTATTCCAAACAAGACGGATTTTGTTGCGATTGTCCAGATTGCCTAAATTATGTAGATAAATTAACGATTGTTAAGAATCTAATGAAAGGATTAGATGAAAAACTTGGACTTGATTTATCAAAGGATGTTGGACAAGGAATGGATGAATTGATGCCACACGATAATGATGACCATCATTTATACGTGATTCCATATTATATAAGTGGTAAATGCCGTATCAACGAAGAAGAATTAACTCAACAACAAAATGGTCCAATTTGGCCTAAAACAATTAGAGCTGAATATGAATTGGATAAAAATCTTAGCCTATTAATTATAAATACTACTGAATCCGTAAAATTTAAAAATGCTGAACCTGTATTATCAATTTGGCTAGAATTTAAAACACCATTATTGAAGAAAGAAAAATTATCTGAGGAGATTAAAATCGAAAAAGAAGACAACATAAAAGATATCAAAACTATAGATATAGAAAGAATGATAGATAAAACCGTTAGAAAAGCAAATAGAACTAATTTCCTGAATAGAATGAAGAACTTGTTTCTAAACAAATGAAAAACAGTTGCTAACACTGTGTATAAAACATAGCGAGTTCGTGACAAATCGAAAGTTCGTGCGTATTTGTAAGCACCGCCAAATCTGCGATTTGGCATTAATGAAAAACAAAAGGTAAATGCCAAATCGCAGATTTGGCTAGGAGATAAACTAAAAATGTAGTAACTTTAAATCGCTACGTTTCATACATTAACCGTTAGGTTTCATTAAAAAAACTAATGAGAACTTGTAACATTCCACATTTAAACATCGTCTAATAAAAAATATAAAAGGAGAAATAAAACAACTTAAATTCAGCCAATATAAATTTAAACAAAACGGAAATAGATAATAATTTGAAATCAGAAACTCAAACCTCAGAAGCAATTAACCATAAAGGATTTTTATTTGACCTCATTATTTACATAACTGCAATGTTCTTAATTAGAGAAGTCTATTTTCAGGAAGTTCACTTTCTTATAAATGGTCTTTTTTGGTCATTCTCAACTTTGATTATTGCGACTTGGCGAATGAGAGTACGAAATATCTCGTGGAAAGATTTAGGGTTACGTAAACCCGATAACATCAAAAAAACTTTATTAATTTCTATTGGCATTTTAATAGCAACGGTATTATCAATTATGCTTTTTCATATGATAAAAGATTATTTGCCTTTTCTTACTGTACAAGAGGTTTCTGAAGGGAATTCCTCTTCTAAGTTTGGAGACCTAAAAGGAAATTGGTTACTTTTCTTTACAATTATACCAATGGTTTTAATCGAATCAATGCTAGAGGAATTATTGGATAGAGGTTTTTTAATAAATTGGTTTGAAAAATTATTTTCTAAAACATCTGTAGCAACAATTCTTGCTGTCCTTTTACAGGCTGCAATTTTCGGCTTCAGGCATTCTAACGATTTATCAGAGAGATCAATAACAGTTGGTCTTATTGGTTTGATAATGGGGATAGCATATGTAAAATTTGGTCGTAATTTATGGCCATTAATTATTGCTCATTGTTTGTTGAATACAATGTCAATGATTGATAGAGTATGATATTGAAAAAATAAAATAACGAAAACCTAACACTGTATAAAAATAATAAGGGTTAAGTGCTAAACCGAAAGTTAGTACATATTAACAAAGTCCGCCAAATTTACAATTTGACGGTTAAAACAAAAACAGCGGTAAAATTGTAAATTTGGCTAAGTAATAATTCGAAAAGCAAGTACTTTTTAATCCCTTACTATTCTTATACTGAACGTTGGTGATAACCTAAAGAAAAAAAAGTAGGCTAGCATAATCTACCAAAAAACGGTAAATTAGCAACCCGAACCATTCATCTAGAACTGAATGTAGCTCACAATCAAGGTTAAAACCAGCATTAAAAAACTGCAAGAACTTAATCAACTCTTACAGCAATTTTAATGTTCCGAGAAAACGGAACGGTTTAACACATTAATAAAACTACAATGATAAAAAAAAACAATTTTAACAAAAATGGTACTGCTAGCAGGGCTGGTAGTTCTAAGTATGACTGGCTTTAGTCAAGAAGAAGTAGACACCAGTGAACCTATTCTAGACCCTGAGCCACGATTTGAATGTAACTTTATTGGTATCGACCAAGAGTTCATTCTTCACTTCAAAAACGAATCCGCACTTTCGATTGAGTTTAACGAAACTCCGTCTGAACCTTTGCAAATACTTGACAAGAACAACAATGTAGTAGCAATACTTGACCAGAGAACCAATGCAGTCCCGCTTCCGACCTACCAGCACTATGCTATACAAGGAACCAATAGCTGTGGTGAAGTAGGAGTATTTTATACATTCAATACCATTCCTCAGATAAACCACGAAGGGTTTGGACTCCCTGCCAAAATATACACAGAATGGACAAGTCATTTTAATACAGAAAGCACCACTAGAACTATTGATTTCTTGCGAACTAATGAAAGTCTTTCTTCATTAGAAAAACTACTAGTATTGCAAGAATATTACTATGACGGTGATTTAGCTATAGCACACAGAGAAGATTCAGATTTAGAAAATGATAATCCATCATTATGGAGAGGACTATTTGACTCGATATGGCTTAACACCCCTGTATCTTGGGATCGTATCAATGATGACATAGACATTGTAGTTTGGGGAGAACCAACTAATGATTGTCATTGTAAGACTTCTTGGGGTAAAGTAGGTCCAGTAAACCTACATACTGCCTTTCTAAAAACGCATACATCACCGTACCGCTGGTTTGAACACTTAGTTGACCATCCAAGCAAAGTACATAAAGGAGGAAGTAATCGATACACCGAATATCGTAATGCGACTAAAGGTGCAGCGAAAATACTTGACGGCAAGATGTATATGAAGGGGAGCCATTCAGATAGATACCAACAAAAATTTCCTGATCCTGCTCAAGCTACTTCAGCGTATAGGACATATATAAGGTATACTTTGGCTTGTGAAAATCAGCAGAAACAAGATGATAATTGTATGTGCAATGATAGAGTATTAGAATATACCGCATCGTATGTCACTGCAGTATCTACAAATGCTAAAGAGAACACCCCGTGCTTTATGTGTGGTAATGGATGGTCAGCTTATGCACAAGCAGAAGACTGGGCTATACTCACCGTGAGTTCTAAAAAACAAGGAATTAAAATAGTAGATGCTGGTCGTGCAAATTCCAAATCTGAAAAGCACACAACAGTCAATAAAGATTGGAATATAAAAATGATAGATCTCGCCGCATCTGTAACCGCTGTAATTGTTACAGGAGGTACTTCTGCACTCGTAGATTCAGCTCTCATTAGACGATCTGCTGAAGATTTAAAGTACCTAATTAATAATCCTCCAAATTATGGAGGTGGCAGCACTTATAACTCTGGCGGTAATGAACTATTAGGTGGCTGTGCCAGTGAGTATTCTGTTACACTCAGACCAAATGACCCAACGAGTATAATAATACACAGTTACGGTGCTTTTGATTTAGGTGGCCATACAAAGTGGGAGTCTACTGCACACATACAAAGTGATGATTACTTAGCTGCATATATGGACTATAAGAAAACCGACGAATGTTGTAACGAAGAGGTTTTTAACTGGGTTATTGGTGTAAATGGGGCACAGCAAAACGAAGAAGCCTTAAGGTGTGTAAATAGTTTTTTCCAATCTCGCCCAGTAAATATAAATCCTAAGTACCCAAATCAACCTTTCTTATATTGGACTGGTAATCACGAGTGGGGTTTTGAAAGATCCGATAACTGTCCTGATGATTATTTTGAAGCTTTTGTAGTAAAGAATGATGACGACATCCTTCCAATTGGCACGGAGTATTTTGTATCATCTATACTCACTGGAAACGTCTTAAAAACAGCAAAAACCTCTACTGTTTTAACATTAGGACAACTTAAACAGCAATTAGCAAGTGATGGTAGCTTTCGTCATAGCTTTTACTCACTTAAGCTAGTTAGTAATAATGAAGTTCAATATTTAAAAATCTATATAGACTAAGTATGAAAAATTTATTCATAATCGTAGTTATCATCCTTACAGGCCTGTCAGCTTGTAAGGATGATTGTTTAACTTGCCCAGAAAACGAAGCAGTAATTAATGGAGAATGTCAGTGTATCGAAATTTATTTTAATGGAGAATGTAAAAGTAGAGAATCCTCTTTTGAACCAAAGTATATTCGAGGCACCTCTGTCTCTTTTCAACCGTTATTTTCTGAAGCTAAAGAATGTAATTCTGTGTTTGATTTCAACAATCAACCTTTATTTATATACTTAAGTGAAATAACCGAATATGACAATAGAGTGAGTGCTGTCATAGCTTTTCAAACTGAAGCTAGGCCCACAAACACTTATTTTGATAAAGTATACTATTCTGGTCTAGAGTCCGAAATCGGTTCAAGTAACTTTGATTCATTGTCATATGATTGGCCATCTGCCTATGAATACAATGGATTTGTGTACGTTGGAGAAGATGCCGTAGGAACTTCAAATCCAGAGCACTACACCACTATCATAGATGGACAAATTTGTTATTTACGTCCATACATCAAAATATTGGACAAGGATTATATACGCGTAACTTTCAAATATGTAACTACCGATGAAGTAGTGAAAGCTGAATGTGTAAGGCTCTTTCACAAATAAGAAAGGCTAATCACCAACACAAAATAAAACGCAATGCCGCCGCAAGCCTGCCCTGCAGGCTATGCGGCACGTGCGTTTATTCAGACGTTAGCGGTTATTCAAGAAAAGATTTTTGCCTATCTTTGGGTAAGCAGAAATAAGGAAAGAAAGAACAAAATCCCTCTATTAATAGAGAAAACTCAAAAATGTTCTAATCTATTAACCATTGAAAACCAAAACGGTGAAACGTGACAACTAAGCACCAAGCTAAAAAAAAGGAGTTAGCCAAAACAGTGACCGACTGAATTCGGTTTCTAAAATTTATAAAAACAAATTATGAAAAAAAGTATTTTTATTTTAATGATTTCCATCTTAAGTTTAACTTTTTGTGGAAGTCCTGTTTATGGTCAAGTTGTAGGGGAACTCCAAGGAGGCGTCCCAGTAATTACTGTAGATCAACAATCTTTGATATCTACTTATAACACAAATCTTCTTACCTTGTCAGGTATTGATGGACAGTTTATAAGTGTTAGTTTAGTAATTTCTACTGAGGCTGGTATTGATTATTATTTGGTTTTTAATGGCCCGGTTTACAAATCTTCTTTGCCAGCAAACTTAGGAAGTGATGGACTTTCTATTATCGCTATTGGAACAATGAGTTGTACTACAAGTGCATGTTCAAGTGAAGATTCTGGGTGCGTCCCAAGAGGAAGCGGTCTCAGTTGCTCCCCTTGTGCGAACAAAGGTACATGCACTAAAACTGTTTCGTCAAATTCTATGATCGAATCAATGTAAAACAAACCGCTAACACAAAATGAAACGCAATGCCGCCGCAAGCCTGCCCCTCAGGCTATGCGGCACGTGCGTTTATTTGAGCCGTTAGCTACCATTAAAACCAAATCGTGTTAGTCAAGCAGGGATTTGTGTTAACAAAACAGAAATGCTGCTTCTACCTTTGTCAAAAGTAATAATATGGACAAAAAT
>JBLIDJ010000118.1:0-6516 GCA_047634195.1 Flavobacteriales bacterium | reverse complement strand
TACTGAATACTCTTTACTTACATACTTTGTACCAACTACTACCTATGCCTTTTTACTTTTTGTTACCGTTTCTAACACTTGAGACGCAGTAGCCACCACACCAGAAATATCAGCCAAATTACTAGGTATAATCATGGTATTGTTGGTTTTAGCAAGGTTTCCAAATTCACCAATGTATTGTTCGGCGATGCGTAAGTTTACTGCTTCCATACCGCCTTTCGTTTGAATGGCTGCTGCAATTTGTTTAATACCTTCTGCAGTTGCAACAGCAATTTTTTCAATTTCACCCGCTCTACCTTCTGCTTCGTTCAATCGTTTTTGTTTTTCCCCTTCCGAGATAGAAATAAGTTCTGATTTTTCCCCTTCAGCTCTGTTTATTTGAGCTTGCTTGGTTCCTTCCGATTCTGCAATAACAGCACGTTTTTCACGCGTAGCACGCATTTGTTTTTCCATGGCATCTTTAATGCTTTGAGGAGGAGTAATATTTTTTACTTCGTAGCGTGTTACCTTTACACCCCAAGGGTCACTGGCTTTGTCTACAGCAGCAACAATAACACCATTCATGGAATCTCGTTCTTCAAAGGTTTTGTCCAACTCCATTTTACCAATAATACTACGCATGGTGGTTTGGGCAAGTTGGGTAGAAGCAAACTTGTATTGGTCAATTCCGTAAGATGCTTTTGCAGGATCGATCACTTGCAAAAACAAAATACCATCTACTTCAACGGAGATGTTGTCTTTGGTAATACACGTTTGAGCTGGCACATCAATAGCTTGTTCTTTTAAGGTAAGCCTGTAAGCGACCCTGTCCATAAAAGGGATGATGATATGGAAACCTGCGAGTAAGGTCTTGTTGTATTTACCAAAACGTTCGAGCACATACGCAGAACGTTGTGGAACAATTTTGAGCATGTAAAAAAACAGGAATACCGCAAATATGGCTAGGCCAATTAAAATAATAGACGATGGAGAATTCATAGGATTTATATTTAAATTATAAAACTGATTTTACTGTAAGTTGTATGCTATTGACGCCAATGATCTCTGCCATTTCGCCTTTTTTAATGTGTTCGTCAGAAAGTGCCATCCAAGAGCTGCCTTTAAAAGATACTTTTCCTTTTTTGTTGGGTGCTATGCTTTCTTCTACCTCTACTCGGTGACCAATAAATTCGTCTTTGAGTTCTTGGGTGTCAGAATCACCGGTCAATTTCCCATCAAAAAATTTGTTTTTAAGGAGCTTACGCAGTGCGATTAAAGATAAGAGTGAACTACTCACGAAAATGACCAATTGCGTGCTGAATCCTACATCTACGCCCAAAAGGATTAAACTGGTAATCCAGGCACCAATACCAAAAAAACCAATAATCAAACTCAAACCAAAGAGTTCAATAACCAGTAATAATAATCCAATAATGAACCAAATGACTTCAGGTTCTTGAAATAAGTTTTTTAAATTTTCCATTACTAGGTTTTGCTCTAAAATAGTAACAAATTTGGATATTTGATAAAAAAATAAGAGGAGTGGTAAATGAAAATTAGAAAAATAGAGAAAACTGACAATAAAGAATTGGCAAAAATGCTGAAAACAGTGTTGACAGAGGTAGGTGCAAATGCCGATGGTTTTGCTTTTACAGACCCACAATTAGACAACATGTTTGAATATTATGATACTCAAATTGGAAACTATTATGTGGTCGTAAATAACGAAGGAACCATCATTGGCGGTGCCGGAATAGGAGCACTGGATGGTGAAACCAGCACCATGGAGTTACAGAAAATGTATTTTTTGCCGGAGACCAGAGGTAAAGGAATAGCCCAAAAACTGCTCGATCATCTCATGTTAGAAGCCAAAGAAAATGGCTTTCAGCAATGTTACTTAGAAACCCTAGATGGACTTGATGCTGCACTGGCATTGTACAGACGAAATGGGTTTACCTTGATCGATAAACCCTTGGGCAATACAGGCCATTTTGGCTGTAATGTTTATATGTTGAAGAGCTTATAAAAGCTCAAATGAATTTTGTATTTTGAGTTCAAATTAAATTTATGAAAACAACTTCTCCAATTCCTGCTGATTTTAGTTTGATAAGTAAGATGATTGATGCCTTCAGCAAACTTCAATTTGAAGATGTTGATATAGAAGTAACCAGCACGCCAGAAGTAGAAGAGGTTGTCCATGGACTTAGTTTGTTGGGTCAAAAAATTAATGCTTTAGTTACTTCTTCGCACGATGCTATTGTTTCACAAACCATGGAAGGCAAAATACTTTCATGGAACATGGGCGCAGAGCGTTTATATGGTTTTACAGCTGATGAAATAATGGGTGAGCCTATCAGCGTATTATTTCCAGATGATAGAATACAAGAGTTAAGAGACATTAGAGACGACATAAAAGCAGGCGAGGAGTTCTGTGTATGCGAAACCCAGAGAAAACATAAGGATGGGAGTTTAATAGATGTTAAAATATTGATTACTCCGGTGAAAAATAAACACGGAGAAATTGTTGAAATATTTGTTGTTACCAACGATATCACCGATCAAAAGGCATACGAAGAGTCTTTGCAAGAAAGTGAAGAACGTTTTAGATATGCGGCACTTGCAACCAGTGATTCTATCTATGACTGGGATTTGGAAACCAATAATGTTTGGCGAGACGAAACCTATCAAAAGCTGTTTTGCAATGGGGAACGAATAGGTTCAGACAATACCTGGTTTGCCAATCGTGTTCACTTGGATGACGAAAAACGTATCCTTATTAGCATTGATGAAGCCTTGCGGGATAGCAGTACTTTTTGGAAGGATGAGTATCGTTTCAAACGCACAGACGGGACATATGCCTATGTAGAAGATTCGGGTTATATCATTCGCAACATGGCCGGAAAAGCCATGCGGATCATTGGTGCCATGTCGGATGTGACCATACGAAAAGAAGCAGAACTAGCTTCTCGACATTTGGTAGCCATCATCGAATCGTCTGACGATGCTATTTTAGGTATTAGCCTTGATGGTTCCATTATGAGTTGGAACAAAGGCGCTGAAAAAATGTACCAGTACCCAGCCATAGACGCCATTGGTGAGCATATTAGCCTGGTTGTGCCAGAGAACAAACTAGAAGAAATACAAATGTTTGTGGATATTGTGAGAGCTGGAAACACCCTTTCTCACTATGAAACGTATCGTTCTCGAAAAGATGGAAAAGACATTCCTGTTTCCATTTCGGTTTCTCCTATTGTCAACTCAGAAGGCGAACTATTAGGAACATCGGCCATCACAAGAGACATATCAGAGCGAAAAGAGTACATCAAAAAAATTAAAGAATCGGAAGCAAGGTTTCGTTATGCGTCTTTGGCTACGTCCGATTCTATTTATGATTGGAATGTAGAAACCAATCATGTGTGGCGAAATGAAACCTATCAAAAATTATTTTGCCCAGGAGAACCTATTGGAACAGACGATAAATGGTTTGCCAGCAGGTTGCACCCCATGGACAGAGATAGGGTCGTGTATAGTGTTGCTAAAGCCTTGGTAGGAAAAGATAAAATTTGGGAAGGAGAGTATCAATTTAGAAGAGCCGACGGAGAATACAGCATTGTAAGAGATTCAGGATACATCATTAGAAACGACCAAGGAGTTGCCAAAAGAATCATTGGGGCGATGACGGATGTAACAGAGCGTAAGAAATTTGAAAAAGCCTTAAAAGAAGCAAACGACAACCTAGAAAACAAAGTACTAGAGCGTACGGCGGAGCTTGCCGATAAAAATGAAATTCTACGAACTAGTTATGAAGAGTTGATGCGGCTTAATGACGATTTAGACAGTTTTGTGCATGCTGCGAGTCACGATTTAAAAGTTCCGATTGTGAATATGGAGGCACTAGTCATGCTATTGGAAAAGGATAAAGGGCTAGGAGAGAGGTCTATTTTGGTGCTGGATAAAATGAAAACAGCCATTAGTAGAGTTACAACAACCATTGGAAGTTTGTCGGAAGCAACAAAAGCAAGAAAGAACTTGTACGATGATATTGAAACGGTTAAATTCGCAAGCGTTTTAAAGGAGATACTTGACGACATCAACGAGGTAGTAGTGAGTGCTAACGCAACGATACTACCCGATTTTTCGTTAGTTGACGAGGTCTATTTTTCCAAAAGTGGATTAAGAAGCATTTTATACAATTTTGTTACCAATGGTATCAAATACCGACACCTTACTAGAAAGCCTGTTGTCAGTATTACGACTAGCTTGGAAGACAATTTTCTGGTGATCACCATCAGTGACAATGGTTTAGGAATAAACTTGGAGAAACATGGTAAAAAACTTTTTGCCATTTTCAAACGATTGCACGATCACGTTGAAGGAACCGGAGTTGGGCTGTATCTGGTAAAAAGATTGGTTGAAAACAACGGGGGTAGAATTGAAGTAGCAAGTGAATTAGAAGTTGGTACAACTTTTAAAGTATATTTAAAGAGAAAAAACCAAGATGATTGATATAAATACGGTACTGTTGGTGGATGACGATGACATCTGCAATTTTGTAACAAAAGAAATTGTAGATGACATGGGTATTGCGCGTGAAGTTTGTACGGCACTCAACGGTCAACAGGCCTTGGATTTAATTAACGAAAAAGCGGTTAATGCCGATCTTAATGGTTTTTTTAAACCGCTGTTAATATTTTTGGATATCAACATGCCTGTCATGGATGGTTTTGAGTTTTTAGATGAATTTGAACGGCTAGATGCCTCCCTTAGAGAAAACATCTACATTGTTATGCTCACAAGCTCTACTGACGATGAAGACATTCGTGTTGCCAAAATGCACACCATTTCTGGTTACATCCCAAAACCATTGACCGAAGAAAAACTAAAAGAAGTAGTTGATAAAATTTATTGAGACTCTTCTACCGTACTAGCGTTCAGCAAGTCAATCTTCACACCGTTTTCTACTTTGTAAAAATCGATGTTGTTCTTAAAGTCACCGGATCTCATCAGTGGCTGACCAATTAAAATTCGTACAGCCTCTTGTATGCCTTCAATGATAGAAGGGTGAGGGTGTACCAGTTCTGCCAACACAGCAATGCTCTGATTGGTTTTTATTAAAAGACCAATAGCTTGAATAGAGCTAGAGGCATGAGCCCCTACAACACGCATTCCCAGTACTTTCATTTCATCGTCGTTGGTGACCATTATTTTGAAAAAACCTTTTGTTTTGCCCATCGCAATAGCACGCGCTACATTGGCGTATTGAAATTTGATAAGCTTGTAGTCAATGTTACGTTTCTGTGCATCTTGTTCGTTCATGCCTATGGCAGCAACCTCAGGATGTAAAAACATGATGGTACAAACGTTGTCATAACTTAGCTGCTCAAGTTTGTTGCCATACATTTTCTCAATAGCGTGCCTCGCTTCAATTTCCCCAACATTTACTAAAGCAATATGACCAGACACATCGCCAACAACATAAATGTTAGGAATGTTTGTTTGTGTGTCAATTTCACCAACATTTCCTCTTGGGCTTAGTGTTACCCCTGTATTTTCGAGTCCTAGTTTGTGAATGGCTGGCACACGTCCAACAGAAACCAATGCTTTTTCAACCCGTATTACTTGGGTCATTCCCTGTGGGTACGATATCTCATACTCTACCATACCATCGCGCACTTCCATGCGCTCAAAGTTGGCTTCGTTGTGCACCACAACACCTTTTTGACGTAAATTATCGGTCACAATATCGGAGATGTCATGGTCTTCGAAAGGCAAAACTCGGTTGGCACGGTCAATTAAAAACACTTTTGTTTTCCCAAAACTTGAAAACATAGTAGCAAACTCGCAACCAATAACTCCAGCACCTAAAATCACTAAGCTTTTAGGATATTCTTTTAAATCGTGTATTCCGTCAGAAGTGACAATGTGTTTTTCGTCAATGTTTATGTTAGGAAGTTTTCTAGGAGTACTTCCTACGGCAATAACAATGTTTTCTGCCCAAATAGTTTCTTTGCCATCTGCTTTGGTAATCTCTACTTCGTGGTTGTTGAGCAAATACCCAGCCCCATATGTGAGGGTAAAAGCAGTGTCGGGCAAATTATTGAGGAAGTCTAGCTGCTCGGTATATTGTTCCGATCTCCATTTGGTAACCTCTGTAATTTTTTCAGAAATATGTTCCCAAGGAAGTTCAAACTTAAGCCCATCTTTTTGGTAGATGGTTTCATTGGCTTCTGTCACTTTTTCCGACAGTTCCCACATGGTTTTTGACGAAAGTGCTCCGTTGAATATTCCAGCACCGCCAATTTTATCTTTCTCAATCAGTAACACTGATTTTTTGAAGTCTATAGCTCGCATGGCTGCTGCAATTCCTGATGGTCCTGCTCCAATGATACAAACGTCGTATTTTTTCATGTTTAAGTTCTTTTTCAACAAGTAGCCAAAGTACTATAATGCGGCTTAAGATAGCGGGTAATATGGAGTTTTAGCAAAAAAAATTCCTCAAAAATAGGAGGGAAGTGCTAAAACCTGAAAGCTAGCTTC
>JBLIDJ010000117.1:0-6520 GCA_047634195.1 Flavobacteriales bacterium | reverse complement strand
ATGCCACATTTACCAACAAGACAGATTCAATCTTTTTAGGTGAATGCACCTGGGATTTTGGATTTGGTGAAACCTTAAAAAGCTGCAACAAAAACATACCAAGAAAAACCTTTAAAGCTGAAGGCTCCTATGATATTAAGTTGGTCATTGTAGCTCCTCTTTCAACTCAATGTGCCGATAGTTTGACAAAAGTAGATGGTGTGATTGTGTACCCTAAACCAGTAGTTGACTTTGATTATACGCCACAGCCAGTGACGATAGAGAATAGTAAGGTAAGGATGCTCAACAAAACTATCAATGGATATTCATATAAATGGATTGCCTACAATCTCGATGGCAGTGTGCTGGCCACTTCCGATGAAATGGAACCATACATCAAGTTCCCACAAGCTGATGAAGGCGAGTATCCGGTATGGTTAGAAGCAGTGAGTGAATTTGGCTGCAAAGCAGATTTTACAAAAGTTATCATAATTGAAGGAGTTATGTTAGTGAGTATTCCCAACTCATTCACTCCTAATGGCGACGGAGTCAATGATGTGTTTGGGCCAATTATATATGGTGCATACACAGATCAAGATTTTACTTTTTCAATATTCAACCGTTGGGGAGAAGAGCTATTTATGGCTAATCAATATGATAATGAACGTGCTTTTTGGGACGGAACATACAAAGACTCAAAGTTATCTGACGGCACTTATATCTATAAATTGGTTGTAAAAAGCTTATACTCTGAAAAAATCGAAGAATTTTACGGAGAGTTTTCATTACTTAGATAAAAAAACTAATAATACCTTAAAAAACCTCTTGTCGAATGTTGGCAAGAGGTTTTTAGTTTTCATCTATAAAAAAGGTGTTTTATGGGGTAAACTTGTTAGAATAAGGTAGCGGGATAAAATAAATTCTTTATTCTAAAAAAGCAACCAAGCTCTTATTCATACGTCTGTTAAATATAGATCCAGCCGATGTTTAAAAAAATTTCAACTTCTTTATTTTTGCTATTTAGCATAACACAACTTGCTTATTCTCAAGTTGCTAATGATGATTGTACCTCCGCGCAACCTATTACCATTCCTTCCAGTGGTAATGTATGTATTAATAGTACTAATACAAATGCCTTAAGTGACAATACAACCAACGGATGTGATGTTGCCCCAGCGGGTAACGAAGTTTGGTTTACCTATGTAGCAACAGGATCGCTGAACCAAATAACCATTACACCCAACGGAACACCTATCAATGATGTAGCACTAACCTTGTATACAGGAGGATGCGCAGGATTACTTATAAATTCTTGTGCTAATGGTGTTGGAGCAGCACCTGTAACAGATGCCGCAGGTTTTACACCAGGTACTCAAGTATGGATTTCGGTGGAAAGTGAATCGACAGATGGAGACTTCGAACTGTGTATAAGCAGTACAACGCCATTAGGAAACCCTGGAAACAATTGTGCAACAGCAGCACCATTGTGTAGAAAAGAGCCTTTTTCATATGGTAACTTAAATGGATATACCCCTAGTGGTTTTCAGCCTACTTGTTTTGGTTCAGCCGTTCAACGAGATATATGGTTCAAATTTACTGTTGGAGTAACTGGAACTCTCGAGTGGATTGCTACACCACTTGTTGCGCAAGAATTTGACTGGGCACTTTACGACATTACTGTAACTTGTCCAAGTAATGGCACAGCACCTGTTAGGTGTAACTATTATTATTCTCAACCTCTTCCTTTTACAGCAGCTAATCCTATTGGAATGGGGCCTGCTCCTGCAGGAGCAGATGCAGGCGAATTTAGACCAGCATCAATAATAACAGCAGGAAGGACCTACGCATTGCTTATCGATAACTTTTCTGGAAACAACGGAGGTTTTGATTTTCAATGGGGAGGTACTTTCAAAATGGCACCCAACAGTAGTTTTGAATTAACCCCTTATCAAGCGTGTAACTCATTGGCTACATCTTTTACTAATAATAGTATTGGAGCCTCCACCTATGCTTGGACATTTGGTGACGGAACATCATCGAATGTGCAAAATCCACCCGGTAAAACGTATAATGACGCAGGTAATTACATTGTTTCATTAACAACCACCACAGATCAAGGGTGTGTTCATACCGTCACAAAAGTGGCGGTAGTTTCAGCGCCAATTGTTGAACTAGTGACCAATACAGATAGTATTTGTTTTGGTGATAGTATCACATTAACAGGGGATATTAGTATTACCTCATTCCAAAACCCGATACCGTTTACAGCCATCGAAGATGCTAATGTAAATGACAATGACCCTGCTGGGTATACATCTATAATGAATGTTTCAGGAGTATTTCCATTAACCATTAACCCAGGGATAGGTGAGCTTGTCGAGGTTATTCTAAATATTGATCACAAGCGTGTGTCCGATTTAGACGTAAGTTTAAAATGTCCAAACGGAACGACCATAGACTTAACATCGGATAATGGTGGCACAGGTGACAATTATGAAAACACACGATTTGTAGCTGGGGCACCCCCTATTACAGGAGGGGTAGCTCCCTTTACAGGGGGTTATGCTCCAGAGCAAGCATTTACAAATTTAAATGGCTGCCCTGTAAATGGGAATTGGGAATTAATTGTAGTAGATGATCAAAATGGTGAACAGCCGTATTTTGATGAGTGGAGCATGGCTTTTAAAAACGAGAATGAATTCACCTATTCATGGGCTCCGATGGCTGGATTTTCGAATCAGATTGACATGGAACATACCCTCAAGCCAACTACAACAATTACATACACCTTATCAGCAACAGATGCACTAGGTTGTATTGAAGAACAGATGGTAACCATATTTGTAGATGACACAGTTGATGCGGGGTTAGATACTTCATTGTTGGTTTGTAGTAATGGTGGTAACCTTGATTTGAGTACCTTAGTTAGAAATGCTTCAGGAATCGACGGCCTTTTTCTAGACCCTAGTTTGAATGTAATAAATCCTAGCATTGATTTGGCTACATCTAACTCTGGGGAATACAAATATGTGCTTTCTACAGAAGTGTGTGCTTCTGACGAGGCTTCTATTTTTCTAACCATAGCTCCTAAACCAACTCCGGGCATTACAGGTGATTCATTAATTTGCATAGGAAATTCTACGACCTTATATGCTTCAGGAGGTAGCTCTTATCAATGGAGGCCGAACAATGAAACTACAGACAGTATTACTGTCGCATCAAGCGTCGATCAGGTGTACAGTTTAATTGTCAACAACAATGGCTGTCTTGACTCTATTTCAACAACAGTATTTGTAGAAGAACTACCCAATGCTGGTAACGATGGTGTAGGAGAAATATGTAATGAAGACACCCCTTACGATTTAGATGTTTTGGTTGCCGGTAATGATCCTGATGGAACCTGGGTTAATAATTCTGGTAATGGAGTATTGAATACTACTACTGGCATTTGGAATCCTGATGGATTAAGCGAAGGTGTTTATAGCTTTGATTATGTGTTAAAAGGAGCTAACGTTTGCCCGTCAGATACAGCTAATGCATCAGTACAAGTATGGGAAGTTCCAGATGTTACTATTGGTACTATTTCAAACATTTGTTTAGGAGACATCTTGCGTGTGCCTGTATATATCACAGGTAGCAATCCGCCTTTCACTATGACAGTGAAAGAAAATGGAACAAGCCTAACATATAACAATCTTGCAGCAACAGATACAATAGAGATATTGGTAAAAGAAGGGAGAATATATAAGATTTCAAAAGTAGTAAGCTCTGGAACGACTATTTGTAGCCAAGATCTTAACATGCCAATCAACTTTTTAATTCACTCATCTCCAACGATAAGTGTTGATTCTTTGAGTTGTAACGATATAAATACGGAATATCAAGTGTACATGAGTTTTCAAAGCGGTGATGTAAGCTCCTATTTACTGAACAATAGTGTTGATGTTTCAGGAAATACTTCATTTACAGGAGCGCCAATAACTTCTGGGAGTACATTTAAATATTGGATTACCGATGTCAATCTTTGTGCCCCAGTAGATACAATACAAGGAATTTATGCGTGTGGATGTGCTAGTTTCGCAGGTTCTTTTAATTCATTGAATAGTGATTACTGTGTCTACGAAACCGTATTTGCAAGCCATAAAAGCGATCACGTTTTAGATGCAAACGATACCTTGTCGTATGTGTTGCACGACAAACCGGGGACTATTTTAGGGAACGTTATAAAACACAGTGCCTCTCCTGTATTTACATTCGACCCAGAAACCATGTCTTTTGAAACAACGTATTACGTTGTAGCTGTTGCAGGTGATATGCTTGCTGGTGGCTTAGTTGATTTGAGTAACCCTAATGGATGTTTAAATGTTTCCAACGGCCTTCCTGTGGTGTTTCATGACATACCCACAATGACCATGACAGGTGATACAACAATATGTGATGGTGAAATTACGAACCTTAAATTTACGATTACTGGTAAATCACCATATAATATTGATTACACCGCCAATGGTAATTCAGGTGTATTTAATAGAATGGGTTCTGGAATTGAATTAGTTGGTCCATTAAGTGATTCCACCACCTACATTGCAACAAAAATCACAGATGGTAATGGATGTGAAAACACCAGTACTGACCAAGTACAAGTAAACGTAAACCCAATACCAACGACAATATTAAGCACCAATACGCCAAGTTACTGTTTTGGAGATTCGGTCTATTTAGTGTTTACCAGCACCGGAAACGGCCCTTGGGTGATTGACTATACCGATGGCGCAAACAACTACACGTTCAATACAAATGACTTTGAAGATAGTGTGATGGTAAAAGATGTGGTAACCACCAACTATACCTTAACACAAGTTAGCGACAATACCACGCCAGCATGTGTTGGAACAACAGGTAGTTCAGTAAACTTTACGGTGAACCCAATACCAACAGCAACCTTGTCGGGAAGTACAGCCATTTGTGCAGGCACATCAGCAACCATAAATATTACAACGTCAGGCAACGCTGATTTTTTAATCACCATAGACGACCAAGGAGTAGGATTTGTGCATGACACAGGAGTCAACGGAAATTCGTTTGTGGTGACACCAAATGATACGACCACCTATACCATTGTTAATATTACCGATGGATCGACACCAACATGTAGTAGCGCACTTACCTCTTTGGTAACCATAGCTGTAAATCCATTGCCAACTCTTGCGGTGAGTGCCATTAATGACACCATTTGTGAAGGAGACAGCACCATGTTCAAGCTACATTTAACTAGCGATGGCCCTTATGATGTGACCTATAATAATGGGACAAGCAATACAACGATTAATAACATAGATAGTGCTTATTTCTTTTACGTAAGTCCAAGTGTAAATACCACCTATACTTTTAATAATGTAACAGACAACGATGTGCCAGCGCCCGCATGTATTATTGATCCTAACATTACAAAAAAAGTAGTGGTGTACAAAAGACCGACAGTTTCGTTGGGCAATGACCTTGAGATTTGCCAGGGCGACATAGCCTTTTTACCTTATACCATTGATGGGGTAAATCCTAAGTATAGTGCCTATTACACATTAAACAATGGCGTTGAACAAGTCTTCACAGGTCTAAGTTCTTCAGGACTAATTGCAGTGCCCAATTTGCCATCAGGAATGAATACATTCCAATTGACTAGAGCAAACGACAGTAGTTCTCCAACAAGATGTTTTAAGCCTCAAACAGCAAGTATTAACGTGCAAGTAAACCAGACACCACGATTAACCATCATTGGAGACACAACCTTATGCGCAGGAGAGACCTTGGACATACTGTTTAAATTTCCGACCGGAGTTCCAAGCTATGATTTGGACTTATTTGACGGAACAACCATAACAACATTAACTAATATTAGTACAGGATACGTAGATCGTTCAGTACCAACAGATAGCACCAACTATAGCATACAAAACTTCTTTGATAGAACCAATGCACGCTGTGCAGGAATTTGGGATTCGATCCCAGTGACCGTAAATGTGAATCCAAACCCGACCGTAAACTTCACTGGAGACGACACCATATGTATTGGCGATAATGCAACCTTGTATTTTGAAGGATCAGGAGTACCAAATTTTAGTTACGACATGGTAGGTGGAGTAAGCTCAGGATTACTAATTACATCAACTCCTAATTTTCAAAGAATTGTATCTCCAGAGGTAACCACAACCTATCGTGTTAAAAAGATGTATGACGGATCGACAAGAACCTGTACAAGTGACAACCAAGGCGAAGTAACCATCGTAGTGCGTGAGTTGCCAACAGCAACAGTATCAGGAAAAGAAGAATTGTGTTATGGTTTGGAAGTAGATCTTCAACTAGTCATTACAGGATATGCTCCCTTTGATGTGGTTTATCGTAATGATATTACTGGGCAGCAATATGCTGAGTTAGGATTGCCAAAAAATAACACATTGCCTTTATTACTAGAAGTAGGCTCACATAATTTCAGCTTAGTGTCGGTACAGATGTCTGATGACCCTTATTGTGTTGCAGACAGCTT
>JBLIDJ010000116.1:0-6724 GCA_047634195.1 Flavobacteriales bacterium | reverse complement strand
CAACCTTCTTCATTGTGCACTTGACACACTTCGCCAGAAAGGACCGCTACTGGTTCTTCTGCTTTTTTAGAAGGCTCTGCCGCAGAGGCTTTATCCACTGTAAACTGAATAGCTGCTGATGCTGCTTTACTTCTTAAGTAATACATTCCTGTTTTTAATCCTTTTTTCCATCCGTAAAAATGCATGGAAGTAAGCTTAGAAAACGTAGGGCTAGGCATAAACAAGTTTAGCGACTGAGATTGGCAAATAAATGCACCTCTATCAGCAGACATGTCAATGATTGATTTTTGACTTATCTCCCAAGCCGTGCGATACAACATCTTAAGATCTTCAGGAATTTCATCTATTTGTTGCACAGATCCATTGGTAGAAATCAATTTGTTTTTCAACTTATCATCCCAAATTCCCAATTTCACCAAATCTTTCAGTAAATGCTTGTTCACCACAATAAACTCACCTGACAACACACGTCTTGTGTAGATGTTAGAAGTGTAAGGCTCGAAACATTCGTTGTTACCCAAAATTTGTGCAGTAGATGCTGTAGGCATTGGTGCCAATAGCAATGAATTTCTTAAACCATGTTCTTTCACTTCTTCCTTCAAGGTTTTCCATTCCCATCTTGGGCTTGGTTTAACTTTCCACATATCGTATTGGAAAATTCCTTTTGAAGCAGGTGAACCTTTATATGTTTCATAAGGACCTTCTTTTTTCGCCAGGTCTTTAGATGCTGTTAAAGCACCATAATAAATGGTTTCGAAAATCTCTGAATTCAATTTACGTGCTTCATCCGAATCGAAAGGCATACGCAATAAGATAAATGCATCGGCCAATCCTTGCACACCAATTCCGATAGGTCTGTGGCGCATGTTAGATGTTTTTGCTTCTTCTACTGGGTAGTAGTTGTAATCAATGATTCGGTTAAGATTCACGGTTACTTGGTAGGCAATATCAAACAATTTGTTGTGGTCAAACTGACCTTCTTCCGTAACAAATTTTGGTAAGGCGATAGAAGCTAAATTACAAACAGCAACTTCGTCAGGTGCTGTGTATTCGATAATTTCTGTACACAAGTTTGAAGACTTGATGGTACCTAAATTTTTCTGATTTGATTTTCCGTTTGCTGCATCTTTGTACAACATATAAGGCGTGCCTGTCTCAATTTGAGATTCTAATATCTTAAACCAAAGCTCTTGTGCTTTAACCGTTTTTCTTCCTTTTCCTTCTTTCTCGTACTTGGTATAAAGTGCAACAAAATCTGCTCCATGCGTATCCGATAAACCTGGGCATTCGTTAGGGCACATAAACGTCCATTGGCCATTTTGCTCAACACGCTCCATAAACAAATCTGGAATCCACATAGCATAAAACAAATCACGTGCACGTTGTTCTTCTTTTCCGTGGTTTTTCTTTAAGTCTAAGAAATCCATCACGTCTGCATGCCATGGCTCCATATAAATGGCAAATGACCCTTTACGTTTTCCACCACCTTGATCTACGTATCGTGCCGTGTCGTTAAACACTTTAAGCATAGGAACAATTCCGTTTGAGGTACCGTTGGTTCCTTTTATGTAAGATCCTTTTGCTCTAATGTCGTGAATAGAAAGTCCAATACCACCAGCCGATTGTGAAATCTGAGCACAGTTTTTAAGTGTATCGTAAATACCTGCAATACTGTCGTCTTTTGTGGTCAACAAAAAGCAAGACGACATTTGAGGTTTTGGTGTTCCAGCATTAAACAAAGTTGGTGTAGCATGTGTAAACCATCCTTGTGACATCATATGATAGGTCTCAATAGCTGACTGGATATCTTCTTTGTGAATACCAATAGACACACGCATTAGCATTTGCTGTGGTCGTTCGGCAACTTGTGCGTTCAGCTTTAATAAGTATGATCTTTCGAGCGTTTTGAATCCAAAATAATCGTAATTAAAATCACGATCATAAATAATGGTAGAATCTAATACTTGTGCATTTTCTTCGACAATTTTGAAAACATCATCAGCCAACAAAGAAGCGTTTTCTCCTGTTTTTGGGTCAATGTACTCGTATAGATTTTTCATAGTCGCTGCAAACGACTTTTCCGTGTTTTTGTGCAAGTTGGAAACCACTATACGAGAAGCTAACAAGGCATAATCAGGATGCTTTATCGTATTAGCTGCCGCAACTTCAGCAGCAAGGTTATCCAATTCTGATGTAGTTACACCATCGTACAATCCTTCAATCACCTTCATGGCAACCATCGTAGATTCTACGCTCGGGTCTAAACCATAACATAGCTTATGAATTCTAGCAGTAATTTTATCAAACTTTACCGATTCTTTGCGTCCGTCTCTTTTTTGTACAAACATGTTAACTAATATTTTTTATTATGGATAATATGTCTTTTTAAAATTCTTCGTTTAACGAAAAGCCTTTGTCTTCTTTTTCCGAAGAAAGCACACCAGCCTTTTGGTAATCACCTACTCTTTTTTCAAAGAAATTAGTTTTCCCTTCCAACGAAATCATTTCCATAAAATCAAATGGGTTGGTTGCATTGTATATTTTTTTGCAACCTAGCTCTAACAATAATCTATCTGCAACAAACTCAATGTATTGTTGCATCAACTTAGCATTCATTCCTATTAACTTAACAGGCAGTGCATCGGTTACAAATTCTTTTTCAATATCTACT
Organism: Flavobacteriales bacterium; assembly: GCA_047634195.1. GTDB lineage: Bacteria > Bacteroidota > Bacteroidia > Flavobacteriales_D > Luteibaculaceae > JBLIDJ01. The sequence continues at coordinate 4,053 of JBLIDJ010000116.1, read as the reverse complement.
GCGTTGCTGATAATCTCTACCACTTTCTCTTCTGGCAATTTGTTTACCAAATGCTGCGTATAAAGTAAGCAGGCAAAATCACAGTGCATTCCTTCGTCACGAGAAATAAGCTCGTTAGAAAAAGTAAGCCCTGGCATTAATCCTCTTTTCTTTAACCAAAAGATGGCGCAAAAAGAACCTGAGAAGAAAATACCTTCTACGGCAGCAAATGCTACTAAACGTTCTTGAAAACTACCGTTGTCTATCCAGTTTAAAGCCCAGTTGGCTTTTTTGGTCACACATGGCAAAGTCTCCAAGGCATTAAACAAATGATCTTTTTCTGCCGGATCTTTGATATAACTATCTATCAGTAAAGAATAGGTCTCAGAATGAATGTTTTCCATCATTACTTGGAAACCATAAAAGAATTTTGCTTCTGTATATCCTACTTCTTTTAAAAAGTGTTCTGCTAAATTTTCATTCACAATACCATCGCTGGCAGCAAAAAAGGCTAATACGTGTTTTATGAAATGACGTTCATCATCATTCAGTTTTTCCTCCCAATCTACCGTATCGGCATCCAAATCTATCTCTTCTGCTGTCCAAAAACTAGCTTCCGATTTTTTGTAAAACGCCCATATGTCGTCGTGCTTAATAGGGAATAATACAAATCTGTCTTTGTTCTCTTCTAATATTGGTTCCATGAACTAAATTTAATGATATTATTAATAGCTAAAATACTGAATAGCTTTTACTTGCAAACAAATAAAATACTAGGACTGTGCTAGTAAAATGTTTTGCTCAGCGTTAATAGCAGTTACAAAAATTGATAAAATTCCGTCGTAAATCAATCTTACACGTGGTATTTTATACTAAGTTTTCAACAGGTTTTGGCAACCTCTCCTACATTGCAGGAAACACAAGTCTTTCGAATGCTTTTAATTGCGTGAATAACTTTTATGGTTATTTCCTTTGGTTTTTAGCCGATTTTAACGTAAGTTTAAGAAAATAATTTAGCTGCTTCGCAAAGCTGGTCGTACCAATCTTTACCAAATTTTCTTTTCAACGGTTCTTTCAAAAATCGGAATACAGGAACATTCAACTCTTCCCCACAAGCACATGCTGGTTTGCATATCTTCCAATAATTATAGTTGACAGCTGTAAAATTTGAAATTTTGGCTAATCGTATTGGGTAAAGGTGACAAGAGATAGGTTTGTAAAAATCTATTTTGCCATCACGGTGTGCTTGCTCTATGCCGCATTTAGCCGTTCCATCTGGATCAAAAGTAGCGTATGCGCACTCTACATCATTTACCAATGGGGTAACAGGCTCACCGTCCCAGTCAATCACATACTTACCATTTTTTTCAATGGCTGCTATGCCTTCTGGCCGTAAATATGGCTTAACATCTTCGTAAATGTCATCCAATATGCTCAGTTCTTCTTCTTCCAATGGAGCACCTGCATCTCCCTCCACACAACAGGCTCCTTTGCATGCTGCCAAATCACAAACAAATTGTTTGCTAAGTACCTCATCTGAAACTAAGGTGTCTTGAATCTCAATCATGCGGCAAAGTTACATTTAATAGCGTGAAATTATTGCCTATTCCTAGTGAAGAAAATTTTACTTTTGCGGCATGGCAACAAACGACGATACATTAAAAAAAGTAATTTCTCACGCTAAAGAATACGGTTTTGTATTCCCTTCTAGCGAAATATACGATGGACTTTCAGCTACCTATGACTATGGTCAGTATGGTTCTGAGCTTAAAAACAACATTAAGAACTACTGGTGGACAGCCATGGTGAAAATGCACGAAAACATTGTTGGTATTGATGCCTCAATTTTCATGCACCCTACCACTTGGAAAGCTTCAGGACACGTCGATGCGTTTAATGATCCATTAATTGACAACAAAGATTCTAAAAAAAGATACCGTGCCGATGTACTGCTGGAAGAACACGTAGAAAAAATAACTCAGAAGATTGAGAAAGAAGTAGCCAAAGGTTTCAAGCGTTTTGGTGACGATTTTGATCAAGTTCAATTTAGAGCAACCAACCCGAACGTACTAAGAAATCAAGAAAAAATTGATGGCATAGAGGCACGCATGAAAGCAGCCTTAACCAGCGAAAACTTGGATGACATAAAAAAACTGATTGAAGACTTAGAAATAGTTTGCCCTGTTTCAGGTACTAAAAACTGGACCGATGTTCGTCAGTTCAACTTAATGTTTGGCACCGAATTAGGTTCGGTAGCTGGTGATGCAAGCACCATTTATTTGAGACCAGAAACGGCTCAAGGTATTTTTGTCAATTTCTTGAATGTGTACAAGTCGGGAAGAATGAAAATCCCATTTGGCATTGCCCAAATAGGAAAAGCGTTCCGTAACGAAATTGTAGCACGTCAGTTTATTTTCCGTATGCGTGAATTTGAACAAATGGAAATGCAGTTTTTTGTAAAGCCAGGCGAAGAAATGAAATGGTACGAATACTGGAAAAACCACCGTATGCAATGGCACAAGGCGCTAAACCTTGGTGATGAAAACTATCGTTTTCACGATCACTTAAAAATGGCTCACTATGCCAACGCTGCTGCAGATATTGAGTTTGATTTCCCTATGGGTTTTAAAGAACTAGAAGGAATACACTCACGCACCGATTTTGACTTGAAACAACACGAAGCCTTTTCTGGAAAAAAACTACGTTATTTCGACAATGAAGACAACGATAGCAAAATCCCATTTGTGGTAGAAACTTCGGTAGGTCTTGACCGTATGTTTTTGTCTGTTTTGTCTGCTTCGTTTAAGGAAGAAAAATTGGCCGATGGTTCTGAGCGTACTGTATTGGCTATTCCGCCAGCATTAGCACCCGTAAAAGCAACTATTTTGCCTTTGCTCAAAAAAGATGGATTGCCAGAAAAATCACGTGAGCTGTTCGATATTTTAAAGTTTGACTTTAATGTGCAGTACGACGAAAAAGACGCGATAGGAAAACGTTACCGCCGTCAAGATGCGATTGGAACGCCTTATTGTATCACGGTCGACCACCAAACATTGGAAGACAACACGGTTACTATCCGTGAGCGCGACACCATGAAACAAGAACGCGTAAACATGGACGATGTTCCTGCTATTATTGAGAAACGTGTTAGCCTCAAAAATTTATTGATGGCTGCAGGAAAATAACTGCAAAATCCCACTAAAAAACCCCTAGTAAGTCTTTTACTAGGGGTTTTTCTATTTAGAGTCTCCTGAAAAAAACATATAGTTTTGTTATTCAATTATATATATATTTTCGCTAAGTATTAAGTGCAAGGTTGTGGCGTGAAAACAAACAAAAACCTTGCGCTTTTTGTTCGTTAGCCCGGGACTTACCCTCTATTTCGTTGTCTTCAATTCTTAGTAATAGTATACGGCTTCATTTTGTCGCCTCATATAGGTCTTTTTCTGACTTTTCAGCAGACCTAATTTTTGCGGATAAAATCGAAAAACATAAAACATGTTTTCAATGGACAACTATTGCAGCACACTTAAGTAAAACAAAAGGATAGCTGAATAATAATGGTTACCTTAGCTGTATGAAAATATTAGCTTTCTTTTTAGTTGTTACTACGCTTGCGTGTCAACAACAAAGCGCTAGCTACGTGAATTCGTATTTAGTCAATCCTGCAACGTTTTTAAGAACCATTGATTCTATTCCCAATGAAATATTGATAGACGTTAGAACTCCTGACGAACAACAACAAGGATTTATTAAAGACGCACTATTTATTGACTTCAAAAATGATTCTTTTCGTGCTGATTTAGACAAACTCGATAAAACAAAACCCGTAATGGTGTATTGTGCAGCTGGAGGTAGAAGTGGCAGAACGGCCAAAGTCTTACAAGAACTAGGGTTTAAAACCATCTATGACTTAAAGGGAGGAATAGGGGCATGGAAAACCAATGATTTGCCTGTTTATTTTCTGGACTAATGCTTAAGAAAATTATCTTATCAATAGTATTCATGGGAATATTTGGCGCAAAATCACAAGTTCTAAGCACTTCGTACTCGCTCATGCTAAAAGGCTTGTTG
>JBLIDJ010000115.1:0-6865 GCA_047634195.1 Flavobacteriales bacterium | reverse complement strand
AGGATTAACCATGTGACTCAACATGCTGAGTAATCTCCCTTGAAACGCTCCAGAAAGCATTCTTGGTTGCAACACATTGATATGGGTATCTCTGTTTATTTTGTTGAGCAGTTCTGACTCGTCGGATGTACATTGAAGCGCATAGGCTTCAATTTCGGGTTGGATAAAATTCATGGTTTAAAAAGTAGTTTTGGTCAGGAAAATATTTGCTTTATAAATAATATTCATACGATAGTTAGGATATTATTTATTTTTATGTAGTTTTGAACCGTCGCAACATTTATGTTTAATTTGTAAAAAGCAAAGAAATGAAAAAAATACTTTGGAGCATGATGCTCATATTTTTAATGAGTGCAAACGGTCAAGCCAGGGAATGGGTTTACCCTGACACTGAAGGTAAAATATATCAGCCAGGTGATTTATTAAGAGTTTGGCTTAAGAACCAACCGGGCAATAACGATAGGGATCATGAATATAAAATAATTCAACTATCGGGCACTAAACTTTATGGTGAAACAGCTGTTTCTAATGAAGAAATAATGTCTGGAAAAATTGATGTGGATGATTGTGATTCATATTCAGATGCAGTTTTCACTTACAGTTTACCTTGCGATAGAGAAGGTGTTTTTAACATTGTAATAACTACCGAAAGTATGGATATCGGATGGCCTATTTGTTCTTTAAAAGATGATGGTACTGATTCTAGAACATTTAATGTATTAAACGGGCTCGTCATATCACCAACGGTAAACACTTATTTTGCTTGCCCTAATAAGAACTATACGATTACAATACCCAATAAAGTTGAAGGTGTAGCACAAACCTATGACGGAGTTAGGTGGTATGATGAAATCTTGGATAAGGATTATTTCCACGATGCATTTTCATATACACGAGTATATGGTGGATTAGAAGTAGAAACGCATTATTTAACGTATTATCTTCAGAATAGGGCATGTAAGTTAGAAAGTAAGGTCAGAACACCTATCATTGTTACAGGGCTCGATATTAATGGCTTAACACCGCCCTTACCTCAATTCAGAACCTTTTGCGACAAAGGGATATACACTCTTGCGGTAGCGAACCCTGACAATTATGACGGGGTACTGTGGTTCAACGAATACGACTCTCCTTTACCAGTGCACGATGGGTTTAGTTATGAGCGTTATTTTGGAAGTTATAATGAAGTACTGTATGTAGAGTATTACAAACATAACGGCGATGATTGTACACAACGTAGTGTACTTAGCCCAATCCATGTGACCGTTTTTCCAGAAGTAAATATAAATGTTGTTGATGGTGCACCAATTTTCTCGTCTGTAACTATTTATGATCATCGCGATGTACTTAGAGAATGCTACGACGACCCTCAATACTATCACGATTTATATGATGGCCTAGATATCAGTGATTATGAAGCATTTGCTAATACCTATGCAGATTACATAGCGTTTACCATTAATAATGTGAGTCCGTTTACTGAATTTGAAGTAACCAACGTGGGCAACCTGCAATGGAATCCTAATGAAATTGGAGTAGATTATTATAAAGAGGGAGCTGAAATAAGAGTGTGTTCTGATAATATTACCTCCAACCAAGGCGAATACAGTAGTAAAATATACACATTGGATGCTGAGGTATCTTACATTATTACAACGTATGATGCAAATGGCAATGAAATCTATCGAGAACCAAGGACATGTACGTTGAAAGGGGTTAGGAAAAAAACTATTAGAAATAGACCTCCTGGCACAACCACCTTTAAAGAGACGTGTATTCCTCCTACTGCTGAGCTGGCAGAACAGTTATTAGGAAATGTAAATTCATCGGGACCACCTTGCGAAACAACCGAAGTTGTTCAGGCATGTCCATACCAAACATACACACTGGGTCCAGTGCCAGGTTTGGGTGTACTACCATTGACAAGTTATAGCTGGAGTCCTACTACTGGTTTGAGCGATGCATCGGATCGTAATCCTACTATTTCATACGATGACATTCCTGTGGATGCTAATCAATTGATAAAATACACCTTAACTATTTCAGCACCAGGTGCTACAACTCAAAACGAAACACATTGTGTTTACTTATATAAATGTGAAAATTGTGGGCCGGCGGACGACTTTGACGACCCCCTAAAAGATCCAATTGGCGTTGGTGGATTATAAATAAATAAAAAAAAGAAAAGATGAAAAATATACTAACAAGCATAATGTTACTTGGTGGAATACTGACCGCTCAAGCTCAAGCGTACTTACTCGAAGTAAATACAGGTACGTACACATCCCTCGATAGTGGAATCACGGTTTGGGGGGGTGTTAATAATGTACCATTCAGTTCTGATAATATTCATTTTGAAACTCCTTTTTATATAGGAAATAAAGCAGATAGTGTCAATAACGTAGGTGTATCTAGATCAGGTATACATTTTTATTCAGGAGGATTTACATATACTTTAGATGGCTGTGGCAGTATTAATAATAGCCCAGAAGACGTAGCCGTTCCTTTTGTTTCTGAAGCAAAATATAGGGTAGCAGGTGTGGAAGGAAATAGGATCTTACAGTTTGAGTTTAAAGACGTGGCCATTGATAGTTTTGAAATGGAGTTTTTTAATTACCAAATATGGTATTATGAACAAAACAACGTGATAGAATATCGCTACGGAGTCAATAGCCTAAGCAGTCAACATGTTTATAATACGGGTTATTTGTTTGTATTTGCAGGTTTGATGTCAGAATCTAACACCTATCAATGGATCGTAAACCCAGGAGGTAATCCCTCTAACCCAAGTGTTAATTATGTAATGGAATTAAATACTATTATTTCTATTAACAGCATGCCCACTGAAGGCACCATTTACCGTTTTTACCCCAATACTAATGGGATAGATAATAGCAACTTCGACGACTATTTTACCGTGAAATCTAGCAATGGTACGTTGACTGTCAGTAGCCAGCAAGAAACCATAAAGTCTTATTCTTTAGTGTCTATTAATGGGCAAGTAGTTAGTGCAAGCAAAGCAGCAGGGGACAAACGAGCACGAATAAACACACAATCTTTGCAATCAGGGATTTACCTATTGAAGATTGAAACTGAAAAAGGGCAGTTTGTAAAAAAACTCATGTTGTAACAACACGCATCATTCGGGTTTAATGTAAGAAAGAGACTGTCTAACAAGGCAGTCTCTTTTTTTATGAGCTGCGTAATGATATAGTCTTAGATAAAATAGAAAAGCCTTTCAATAAAAAATACCGCAAGGTTTTGCGCTAAGAAGGTCCAAATACCTGGCTTATGAATGCAAAATATTCTTGATGTAATTTTTGTTTGAGAAAGTGTTTGGGTGTTGAGAGGAAATCTTTCCGGAGGTAAGTCTCGTTACTCGAAACTCACACTCCAAACTGATTTGTACCCCGTAGGGGAATCGAACCCCTGTTACCAGGATGAAAACCTGGCGTCCTAACCCCTAGACGAACGGGGCGTATTAATTCTTGATTACTAAATACCGTTTTATTTAGCGATGCAAATCTAAGGTAAAAATGGTTTTTTACAAATGCTTTTTAGAATTAAATATTCACGGATGTAACCATTTGATTTACTGTGTGTTACTTAGTTTTTTGTCATCGTAAAACCCTAGTTGTTGGTTCTTAATGAGCTTGGTGAGTTGTGCAATTTGTCCTGTATGGTACGAAAAGTGTTCAATAACATGCAATAAGATGGCGTAACCTGTTTCGTCATAGCACTGCACATGATATGTTTGGATCAATTTTTCTTCCGTCAATTCATCTAAGGTAAATACAATGCGTTCTTTCAATTCGGCTAAAGCAGACAGTAATTCTTTTTTATTGAACGAGTTAATTGATTCAAATTCAGCTTGCCTGTTTCGGTTGTCTTGCAGGCCACCCAAGGTACTCACAATCCATTGCTGTGCATTGCCAATCAAATGTATGATTAATACACCAACGCTATTTGAAGATTGATTTGGCGTGAACCAAAATTCCGTTTCATCAATCATGTTGACGCAATCAAAAATGCGCTGATAAGATTCGGAAAAGACGTGTTTTTTAAAACCAGCAATCATTATTTCTTTCATAAGCGTAAAAACAAAAGCCTCAATTGATTTATCAATTGAGGCTTAACTAAAGTCAAAAAAATGAATTAAAACTGCACTGTCAGTGAAGTTTGATAAAAGGTCATATGACCGTCTGTGTCTCTTGCCAACCACTGTAACCTGTGGTCACCTATAATTGCATCTACAGGTATTTCGACATCAAAACTTAAACTGTCTAATGGAAACTCTTCAACAGATGGGTCGAAGAACTGAGTTCTATTAACTTCTACCTTATTGAAAGAATTCACAACTCTAATGGTAAGGTCAGTAATACCTTTGTTGTCTGTGGTAACTCCTGAAAACCGCATGTTTCTACCGCGGCTAGTATTATAGATTGAATTTGGGGTTTTCTCACCGCCAGTCAAAACATCTCTAACCACAACAATAGGGCAGTGATCCTTACTTACTACAATTAAATTATAAGTGTATTTAGGGCTTCTGTTACCAGTAGCATCTGTCACACTAACAACCATGTCATAAACACCAGCAGTAACGTTTGCAGGAATAGAAAGGTCAAAGGATTCAGAAGCAGATTTCCCTGAAGTATTCTGAATATTGGAAAAAGTGAGTAGTTGAAATCCTGACTTAGCTTCCAAATTATATTGTGGAAATAACTCTACAGTATATTCATTCAATTCTAAATTATCAAACATAGCAATGTCAACTCGGGCAACTGATCCTGCTTGCACCCTGCTATTGAAATCAATATAATTTACTTTTACTGTTTCAATTCTCGGTAAGCTATCGTCTTTTTTTGTGCAAGACAATAAGGCAGTGCTAATGAATATAGTTGCTATTAATTTAAGCTTCATAAATGTGTGATTTAATTTGCAGCTAAAAGTAGCTAATTTATTTGTTAGAATAACGTTAGAGCCTAGCTTTTCGATAACTAACGTTATTAATCTTATCAGTGCATTTTATCAAGATAGAAGCGTTGTTAAATCCCGGTGCTACGGTTATTTGCTCAATACTGTCAAGTGACCAATAATATGTAGTGTCTGAAGAAGTCCAAGTTTTTGAAAAAACAACTACTTCGTCTCTCACTACTTCAGCAAGAATTGTTTTAGTTCCTTTCGGAGCTGAAATGTTTCCTTTTGGAGTTATTTGATTGTTTTCATCAATAACGAGTGATGAATCTATCAAAGTAATGATAGACATCCATTGATTGTAAATGTAAATGTCAGTATTGTTGATAATAGATCGATTACCCGTTATGTCATATGCACTCACTTCAATAAAATATGGTGCGGCAATACACGAGTCGAAAATAGCAAACGTATACTCGCCTTTGTATGTTTTGCTGGCAACATTGGTAACTTCTTGTGAGTTTTGATACGCGTATTTTTTATAACCAAAAGTTGATGCTTGCTGCCTCACTAAGATATTAAAACCTTCGATTTCTGAATTGTCTTCTAGGTCAACCTTGACGGTTAATCTTCCACCGGCAAACAAAGAGTCCCGATTTTCAATCGTGTAGCTGACACTTTTAATTATGGGAGCCTCTTCATCTTTTTTCTCACAAGAGAAAATGAAAGCAAGTGAAAGTAAAGAGAAAAGGATTTTATATTTAGTCATGGTTGCAAAAAAATCAAGTTTGGATAACACCTACGTTGTATGGTTTTTCAATAGGAGCATGGTTGGCAGCTTCTATCCCCATACTCAATACTTTTCTAGTGTCCAATGGGTCTATAATAGCATCGATCCATAAGCGTGATGCAGCATAGTATGGTGTTGTTTGGTGGTCGTATCTATTTTTTATTTTCTCAAACAAGGCTTGTTGCTCACCTTCGGCTGGCAATTCTCCTTTGCGTTTCATCGATGCCATTTCTATTTGCATCAATACTTTTGCTGCTTGTTCGCCACCCATAACAGCCATCTGTGCTGTTGGCCAACCCACAATTAACCTTGGGTCGTATGCTTTACCACACATAGCATAGTTACCAGCCCCGTAAGAGTTGCCTGTAACAACCGTAAACTTTGGGACAACACTGTTGGCCATGGCACTCACAAGCTTTGCTCCGTCTTTTATGATGCCACCATGCTCAGACCTTGACCCTACCATAAAACCAGTAACGTCTTGCAAGAACACAAGCGGTATTTTCTTTTGATTACAATTCATGATAAATCGAGCTGCCTTGTCAGCAGAGTCGGAATAAATTACGCCTCCAAATTGCATTTCGCCTTTTTTCGATTTCACAATTTCTCGTTGATTGGCAACAATACCAACCGCCCAGCCATCGATGCGGGCATAACCACAAACAATAGATTGTCCATAACCTTCTTTGTATTCGGTAAAATCAGAAGCGTCGACCAATCGGTCAATAATATCTCTTACTTCATAAGGTTTGGTTCTTTCTTTAGGAAAGATGCCATAAATTTCCTTTACGTTTTCTTTGGGTGCTACAGGCTCTTTTCTGTCAAACCCAGCAGATACTCCTGCACCCACTTTGTCCATCAACGACTTGATGGTGGTTAAACAATCTTCGTCGTTTTCTGAGTTGTAATCACATACACCCGAAATTTCGGTGTGTGTTGTTGCTCCACCAAGTGTTTCGTTGTCTATTGTTTCGCCTACAGCTGCTTTTACCAAGTATGACCCAGCCAAAAAGATAGTTCCAGTTTTGTTTACAATCAATGACTCATCGCTCATGATGGGTAAGTAAGCACCACCGGCAACACAGCTACCCATTACGGCTGCTATTTGCACAATGCCCATAGATGACATCACAGCGTTGTTTCTAAAAATGCGGCCAAAAT
>JBLIDJ010000114.1:0-6903 GCA_047634195.1 Flavobacteriales bacterium | reverse complement strand
TATCAGTGTTTCAGCAAAGATGCCTAATGGAAGTTCAAAGAGTATGGGTAAATCAGAGTTTAGAATTAAAGATTTACCAGATCCTGAACCCGTTTTCGCAAAAGGTAGAAAAGGAGATGTTAAAATTAACTTACGTGATGCAAAAGTGGCTTCTGCCGTGTTTGCTGACATGAAAGACTTCTTGTTTAACTTGAAGTTTGACGTAATTGGATTTGATTTATATGCAAAAAAAGGAAGCCAACTATCGACTGTTATTAAGTCTCGAAGTAATATTCTTACCCAAGATATGAAAGATATTATTAACGGATTGAAACGTGGTGATAAATTGTGGTTAGAGAATGTAAAAGCCAAAGGGCCTGACGGTAGAACAAGAGCCATAGGTGGATTATCTTTTAAATTAATGTAAAAATACGACTGTTATGAAATGGAATAGAATTATAATCATAGCGTTGGTTTTGTTAGTTAGCAGAGTAAATGGACAACAACCAACTGTGTTAGACGGTGCTTATATCAAAGAGCACAACAAAACTAAAAAAGTAGTACCCTATACTCATTTGCGTCAAGCAGATGTTATGTGGTCTAAAAGGATTTGGAGAGATGTTGATTTGAAACAAAAAATGAATCATCCCTTATACTATCCACTCGATGAGATTAATGACCGTAAAAGTTTGTATATGGTTATTAAAGGTGCTTTAAACGAAGGCTTAATTACAGCTTACGACGCAGGAGCCTATGGTTGGGACGATGAATTTAATAAACCATTGACTATTCAAGAAGTTGAAAGTAAAATGTTCAAGTTTCAAGATTCTGTTCCTACAGAGGATGAATTCGGTAATCCAGTTATGAAATGGCAAGAAGACCCATTGTTGCCAGATGACATCGTAAAATACAGATTAAAAGAAGACTGGGTATATGATAAGCAACGTTCTGAAAGGCAAGTGCGAATCATAGGGATAGCACCTGTTAAACTTCGTTTTAATACAGACGGTGATATCATTGGTGACGAGGTTATGTTTTGGTTGTATTTCCCAGAATGTCGTTATATATTCGCTAATCATGATGTGTTTAATCCAAACAATGATTCAGAACGTAGATCTTTTGAAGATGTTTTTTGGAAAAGACAGTTTGATAGTTATGTGATTAAAGAAAATAATTCTTACAACAGAACAATTGATTCATATGCTAAAGGATTAAATTCTTTGATGGAATCAGAAAGAATTAAAACAGAGTTGTTCAACTTTGAACACGACTTGTGGAGTTACTAAACAGTATTTATTAAATAATAGTAAAACGCCTTGATTTTTTCAAGGCGTTTTTTTTGATTATGGTATCATTACAAAAATTAAGTGTGCTTTTCAATGGAGAAGCCCTTTTCGATGAAATTTCATACATGATTAATCCTAATGATAAAATTGGATTAGTTGGTAAAAATGGAGCGGGAAAATCTACCATGCTCAAGGTATTGGCAGGTGTGCAAGAAAGTTCTTCTGGAAAAGTTGCCGTAAACAGTGACGTAAGAATCGGTTATCTGCCACAAGACATGGATCATCAATTAGACCTGACGGCAAAAGAGGTAGCGATTCAAGCATTTGATGAAGTTAACAAACTGGAAACAGAGTTAGCAGAGATTACCCATCAATTGGAAACCAGAGAGGATTACGAATCTGACGCATATAGTGATTTGATAGTCCGTATGAATGATGTCAATCATTTATTGGAAATTCATGGGGTGGGCCAGCGAGACCAAGAAATGGAAAGAGTCATGTTTGGACTAGGATTTACCAATGAACAATTGGCTAAGCCTATGGCTAAGCTGAGTGGTGGGTGGAGAATGCGTGTTGAGTTAGCCAAAGCACTACTGACTAAACCAGACGTGTTACTATTAGATGAGCCTACTAACCATTTAGATTTAGAATCGATACAATGGTTGGAAAAATTTTTGAAAACATTTCCTGGAGCCATTGTACTAATATCACATGATAGAACTTTTTTGGATGAGATTACCAACAGAACTGTTGAAATTGCAAATGCAAAAGTATATGATTATCCTTATGCCTATACCAAGTATCAAGTACAAAGAGAATTAGAGATTGAACAACAGTTAAATGCTGCCAGTCAGCAAAAGAAGGAAATAGAACATTCGCAAGAGTTAATAAACAAATTTAGAGCGAAAAAGAACAAAGCCGCTTTTGCCCAATCTCTTATCAAGAAATTGGACAAAATGGAGCGTATAGAAGTAGATAGAATTGACAGAAATGCAATGTCTATTAGATTTGCTCCAGCGCCACGATCAGGACAAGTTGTAATAAAGATTGAAGAAGCTCAAAAAAGCTTTGCAGGGGCAGAAGTATTCCGAAACGTTAACCTAAACATTGGTCGAAAAGAAAAAATTGCACTTGTAGGTAAAAATGGTGCTGGAAAAACGACACTCCTTAAAGCATTAGTTGGCCAATTAAAGCTCGAAGGAGAAGTAACGCTTGGACACAATGTTGATTTAGGATATTTTGCTCAAGATCAATCAGATTCATTGCCAGGAAACAAAACGGTTTTTGAAGTGGTAGATGATTTGGCAGTAGGTGATGTCAGAAAAAATATCCGTGGATTATTGGGAGCATTTTTGTTTTCGGGAGATGACATTGATAAAAAAGTAAGAGTGCTTAGTGGAGGAGAACGAGGTAGACTCGCATTATGCTGTTTACTACTTCATCCTTACAACTTGTTGGTACTCGATGAGCCAACCAATCACTTGGACATGGAATCGAAAGAAGTACTTAAAAATGCGTTGAAATTGTACGATGGTACCATGGTGGTAGTAAGCCACGATAGGCATTTTTTGCAAGGTTTAACCAACCAAGTTTACGAACTTACCCCAACAGGAGTAAAGCACTACCCGGGTGACATTAGTGAGTTTCTTTCCCAAAAAGATGCTGAATCTATCGCGAAATTTGAGCATGTAAAAAAACAGCAAAAAATTGCAAAAGAGGAGAAACTAGAAGCTGCACCAAACAAGTTAACCTACGAAGACAGAAAAGAAGAAGAGAAAAGAGTTAGAAAACTTAAATCGGATTTACTGAAAAGCGAAAAAACAATCACCACGTTCGAAAACAAAATTAAGGCCATAGAAAAAGAAATTGCCACTGGAATCACCGAGTATGGTGGAGAAGAAATTTATACTGCGTATAACAAAGTAAAAGAACAGCTTAACATGGAGCTTGAGACGTGGGAAATAGTGAGTGGACAGTTGGAGTAATGTTGTAAGTTTATTTAGATTGCCTACAAGAAATAGGTAAAATGGCAAGACGTGAACCCGCTTAATGGACTATGAAACGCCTTGTAGTTGCAAGGATGTTGTATGTCTACGTTTAATCGAATCACAAGAATTTTTAATATTTTTACATGTCCATTATAAGCAACCAATTAACCTTGTTTACGTTGTTAGTATAACTACTAATCAAACCTATCATTGTCAAAATGACTAGACTATATACAATACTTTTGTTGTTATTGCCGTTGACCATTTCAGCACAAATAACCTCTCCTTCGGCAAACAATACTCTTGTTACGGGATATACCAATGGTATTGCAGATGATCCCATTTTTGTTTTTTGCGATACCGACGGAAATCCCATTGGCTCGTTAACAGCCATTCCATCGGGAGGTGGTGTAAGTCTTGATTTTCATTGGGAGATTTATGACCCAGCCATTAATGGTTTTGTTTTTTATAGTGACGATCTTGGCGTAAGTACTTCTACTATCAACGGTTTAGCCAGTGGCGGTTACAAAGTAACCATCAAGGATGCTGGAGGAACAACCGTTGATTGTTTTCGTGCTTGGATTTTTATCGATCAAATAACGCTGACAATTGACACCATTTTACCTACTTGTCAGCCATTTGAATTAAATGCTACGGTTACTACCATTGATTTCAACTACTATAATGCTCCTTCACATCCCTTTTTAATTGATGCTTCTACCGAAATAACCGTGTGTTTTGATGCCAAACACACCTATGTTTCGGACTTAGGGTTCTATTTAATTGGACCTCCTGCCTGCGGTAGTCCTAGAATAGAGCTTGCACCAAACATAGGTCAAGTTATACCAGCTAGTGGTTTATGCAATGAGGGTGACGATATTGATAATTTATGTTTTTCTACTACAAGTACCGCTGTATTTAATGTGTGTGCGGAATTGATCACGCCTTTAACAGGAACTTTTGCAAGTAGCGACCCTTGGAACGCCATTTATGGTTGCGATGCTACTCTTGGAGGCTGGCGAATTCAAATATATGACTGTATAGGTGAAGATACAGGTAAATTAACGGGCGCTCGAATCACTTTTTCTGGAAATTCGGACTGTGGGCCGAACCCAACCGTAGTGCTTTACGATTCAGGGTCCATTAACAGTGCTATTAAAGATAATTCTTGTACTGCTGCATCTGCATCCATTTACGAAGTCCCACTTTCATTTTCAACACCTTTAATAAGGGGGAATAGTTATGCTACAGGTAATGGACAATATTTTAAGTGGACGTGTAAAGACACTACTTTTATTATTGATGACTCTCTGGCTTTAAACACCACCGTAACACTTACCGAAAAAAACGATGCATGGTTTTATTTCATGGCTTCCGATTCTTTAGGTGGTTGTGAAGTGATTGATTCTACCTTTTTCAAATACAAAGCCCCATTACCTCCCAACATCGACTCGGTGCCACCCCTTTGTTTCAACGATTTGCCTGTTGCTTTAAATTCTGGTATTTCAACTGGTTTTTGGTTCGGGACTGGTATTGCCGACAGCACCATAGGCTCATTTGACCCTGAGTTAGCTGGAGTAGGATCTCATAAAATCACCTACGAAGACCCTGATGTATGTGGTGGTATTGATAGTCGATTTATAATAGTAAACGACTTACCGATCATTACACTCAAATCAAATAATACTATTTGTCAAGGAGATTCAGCCTTAATTACCTTTAATATTGCAGGTGGAGGAGTTTCACCTTATGATCTTACAATCAATAATGGCAATGGCGATAATTACCTATACTCCCCTGTTATAGGAACTTTCTCAGCATGGTTTTCGCCCTTAGAAACTGATTATTACTTTTCATCTGTTATCATTGATGCCAACGGATGTGAAGTAAATGAGTCTGACACCGTTACTATTACGGTAAATCCAACGCCATTATTAAATGTGATTGGCGATACAACTATTTGTAGAGGAGATAGCGCATTGTTTGAATTTGAATTAACAGGAAGTGAGCTATTTAATATAAGTTATGATGATGGAAGTGGAACAACCACATGGACTGGGATGAATGATGGGGACAGCAAATATGTAAAACCAAATGACAGTACAATCTATACGTTTACTTTTATCAATGATGGAGCTACGCCACAATGTGATACAATCTATGATTTACCCATAGTCGTAAATGTTAATCCTTTGCCAACAGTCTTGTTTACAGGGGATACCAATATTTGTGGAGGTGATACTGCTTTTTTAAGACTAAGAAGAACAGGAGTCTTGCCCATGAGTTTGACGTATAATGATGGGACAAATGATGTTATTATCAACAACATTCTGTCTTACGACACATTAATTGAAGTTTCACCAACAGTTGAAACGGTCTATACCATTACACAATTTGCCTATAACGATGATATAATTTGCGAACAATTTATTGCCAGTTCAGTAACGGTAAATGTTTATACGAGCCCTACATCAGAATTAATGGGTCAGCAAGCTATTTGCAGCGGAGATACATCTAACTTGATCGTCAATTCAGATGGTGTTGCACCTTTTGATATCATATTCTTTGATGGCACTAGTGATGTGAATAAGACTATTAATAACAGCGGTGATGTAATACCTGTAAGCCCTTTAGTAACTACTACGTATATTTTAAAACAACTGACGGATAACACCATAACCAAATGCCCTAACTATACACATGATAGTTTGACGGTTATTGTGAACAACCCACCTAAAGCTCAATTGAAAGAAATAATTTGTAATGGTGCAGCAACAGCATATCGTGTAGTGATAGATTTGTTTGATGGTAACATGAATTATAATGTAACAGGTCCTCCCACAGGCGTAATCGATGCTTCAGGAGATACAACAAGATTTACGAGTGATGAAATCCCAACAGGAGTGCCATATACGTTTGATATAGATGACACTAATTTATGTGGGCCTATCACCATTATCGGTAATTATGCGTGTGATTGTGTATCAGATGCAGGGACTATTGACCAAACACCATTAAGTGTTTGTGTTGGAGATGGTGCTTTTGCTTTACCTAATTACGATTACACAACAGATGATAATGATACCATTGTTTATGTGTTGCACGAAGGAGCAGGGCAATTTATTGTTAATCAAATAGACACAAATACAGTACCTGTGTTTTACTTCCAAGCAGGGATGAATTTTGAGCAGACTTATTATATTTCTGCGGTCGTTGGAGATTCGATCATAGTCGATCCAGAGTATGTCGATTTCACACATATATGTACCAAAGTAAGCCCAGGTGTTCCCGTCATCTTCCACGACTTACCCACAATGACCATGACGGGTGACACCACTATTTGTAATGGTGAAACCGCTAAGTTAAAGTTTACGATTACAGGTAAATCACCATATGGTATTGATTACACATCCAATGGAAATTATGCGTTTTTCAATGTACAAGCATCAAGCAATGAGCTAGTTGGTCCATTAAGTGATTCCACCACCTACATTGCAACAAAAATCACAGATGGTAATGGATGTGAAAACACCAGTACTGACCAAGTACAAGTAAACGTAAACCCAATACCAACGACAATATTAAGCACCAATACGCCAAGTTACTGTTTTGGAGATTCGGCCTATTTAGTGTTTACCAGCACCGGAAAT
>JBLIDJ010000113.1:0-6906 GCA_047634195.1 Flavobacteriales bacterium | reverse complement strand
CACAGAAGAAAACAAACCAAATCTTTCTGGCAAAGCTTATACAACAAACAACTTAAGCATTGTTAATGAATGGGTAAATGAAGAAATAAAAGAGTGGAAAAATGAAGAAGTAGCGAAATTGTCTGAGCGATTTTTTAATGGAACAAATAACGGTAGCTGGATAGCAGAAAAAAACGGCTATTACACCAGTCCATTTTTGCAATCCAATGTTGCGAGCTTCATTCTGGGTGTTCACCCAAAACAAAAAGTTAATTACCAGTTATATTTTCACTGGATAAAACATCACATGCCTTCTATGATGAACTGGCCATGGGAAGCCACAGGAGTGAAACCTACTGGCACTTGGACCATTGAGTATGGAAAATGGAGAAACAGGGTGCTAAAAGGCTACTGGCAATACTTACGTGGTAAACACAATAAATTATCGATGAATCCGTATGATTTTTGGTGGAAAGAGCATGCCTGGATTCCTACATTTGTGCAAGCGTACTGGGACAAATACCATGACATACTCAAGCCCTACCACCTTACGTATAAAATGGCTGAAGAAATGTTCAGAACTGGAACTTTATTAGAGAAAACCCAAGTACTCACTGTGTTGGTCGGCCTAAATTATCATTTAAATGAATAGTTGGAGTAAAAACTTGAGTGGTGCAATGGGCTCCTTTACAGCACACAAAGGCTGGCATATTTTTACTTCATCTTTGATCGTAAAACTGTTGAACTTTGCCCTGATTTTGGTTGCCGTTCGTTTAGTTTCTCCCAAAGATTTTAATGATTTTTCTTATGCACAGTCTGTATTAGCTTTTTTGCTACCATTGGCTGGCATGGGATTAAATCATTCGCTATTGCGCTATGGTGGATTACTCCAGAGTTTGACTGAAAAACAAGAGCTCTATAAAATATCGCTTAAAAAAGGAGTGCTCATCACCATACTCCTTATGGCTATCTTAATAAAGACAGCCAACCTTATTACGCATCATTTGCCCGGAGCAAATTTGTTGTTACTCATTTTATCTGCTCAATTAATCAGTACGTTTTTACTTGAAATGATCAAAGCGTTTTTTCGCATACATCACCTCAACAGAGCATACGCTTTGGTTGAAGTGCAATTTGCGTTTATTTTATTTACAACAGCCATCATTGGAATCTATTTCTTTGGCATTTCGGGACTTTGTGTGGCATACGCTATCTCAGGCAGCTTGTTGTTTTTGTATTGGAAACTAAGACGTAAAAACTTGACGAGCATTAAACTTATTAAGAATAATAGCCTCCCTTCTGGGTACGTGAAATATGGTTTTTATGCCGGTATTGGTGGCGTAGCGTCAGCACTCATGTACCAAGTAGATATCCTTACTATTGGAAATTTACTGCTCGACGAAACAAGCGTGGCTATTTATAAAGTTGCAACACACCTACCCTACAGCATTATTTTTATTTCCTTAGCTTATGTGCATGCTCAATATGTGAGTTTGACCAAAAATTATGAAAACAAATCAAGCCTTATTCTTTTTTTAAAACAATACTATGCCATTTTTATTCCTTTAGGATTGGTTTTATATGTACTTGTGTATTTTCTAGCACCATGGCTCATCAACATGTTTTATGGTGCTGATTATGTTTCTGCTGTTGAACCATTAAGAATTCTGTTTTTAGGATTGTTGGCTATTTTTTGGTTTAGAGTACCTTTCGGAAACCTTTTGGGAGCAGTGGGTAAATCAAAATGGAATGCAATCATTTCAATATTTATGATTCTTGGCAATATTATCCTTAATTATTATCTAGTGACTCAATATGGATTGATTGGTGCATCCTGGGCAACAACCATATTACTCCTGTTATCTGGATTAGTATCCATGATTTTTTTTATACATTATTTAAGAAAACTATAGCACATGCAAGAATGGCAAGATTGGGTACTACCCAATGGAATAAGAGTAGTTCATGTGTTTGAAACACATAGTAAAGTTGCACATTGTGGCTTGATGGTTAACACCGGATCGAGAGATGAGACTGAGGCTGAACAAGGATTGGCACATTACATAGAACACGCTTTATTTAAAGGAACCAGCAAACGAAAAGCGTACCATATTCTGAGTAGAATAGATTCGGTTGGAGGAGAATTAAATGCCTATACTTCTAAAGAAGAAACGGCCATTTACGCATCTTTTGGTAACGAACATTTTGGCAGAGCTGTTGAGCTAATAGCAGATGTTACTTTTCACTCTACCTTTCCAGAAAAAGAAATTGAAAAAGAAAAAGAAGTGATCCTCGATGAAATAAACTCTTATTTGGATAGTCCATCAGAACAAATTTTTGATGATTTTGAAGAACTTGTATTTGATGGCCATGCTTTAGGAAAAAACATTCTAGGCACAGAAGAAACCGTGCGTTCTTTCACGCCATCAGATGTTTTAAATTTCATGAAAGCCAATTACTGCACACATGAAATGGTGTTTTCAGTAGTAGGAAATATTAAAGCGAGCCAAGTGCATTATTTTGTTAATAAATACTTAGCTCCTATTCCTTCATCAAAAAAGACAAAACAACGAGTGTTTGATGTTGCAGCACTGCCTAAAAACGTATTAGTAAAAAAAGATACTCATCAAGCACATTTTATGTGGGGAGCACGCGCCTACCCGATGAAACATGAAAACTCAGCTACATTAATTTTGGTAAACAATTTATTGGCAGGTCCAGCGATGAATACACGCCTACATTTATCGCTTCGAGAAAAAAGAGGAATAGCCTATCATGTTGAAAGTACCTACCAACCATACACAGACACAGGCATTACAACCATCTATTTAGGAACTGATCAAAAAGCAATACCAAAATGCCAAAAAGTTATTCGTGCCGAACTAGATTTGTTGTCCAATAAGAAAATGGGGGTTAAACAGTTTTCTATGGCAAAAACACAATTGAAAGGTCACGTGCTATTATCAAAAGAAAGTAGGGTAAATGCAATGCTTGGTTATGCAAAAAGCATCCTGCATATTGATAAAATTGAAACAGATCTTGAGGTTTTAAATAAAATTGATTCGATAAATCAAGTCCAAATCATGGATGTAACCAACGAAATCTGGTGTAAATCAGCAACCTACGAATTAGTCTACATTTAATTTCATAATTTATAGTTTTAAATTCTATAAAACATTAGATTTGCCGAATATATGAAGGGTATCGACGAAATAGATAAAAAAATTCTTGCACTTTTGCAAGAGAATAGCAGAATCACCAATAAAGAGCTTTCCGAGCAATTGGGATTAAGCACAACGCCTATTTTTGAGCGTGTTAAGAAGCTTGAAAAATCAGGTTTAATCAATAAGTACGTAGCTATTTTGGATAGAAAATTGGCCGGTAAAGAATTACTAGCTTTGATTGCTATTTCGCTACAGAAACACAGCAAACCATTGATAGAGTCGTTTATAAAACAAATAAACGCACTTCCCGAAATCCTGGAATTTTTTCATACAACAGGTAAATCTGACTTTATTATTAAAGTGGCCATTGCCGACATGGATGAGTACCAAGATTTCATCATCAACAAGCTTTCTGCCATTGACGAAGTAGCCAATTTGGAGACTTCCTTTGTTATGTCCGAAATCAAGTCTACAACTACCTTAATCCTAAATTAACGAGTATACATGAGAGGAAGATTTGATTGGTGGCCAAATTGGTTAGCGAAAAAACAACAGTATGCAACTACTGAAGATAAATTTATTGACGAAGATCGATTTAATGCTATTGCTGTAGGTACTGGATTACCAGATATTTCACAACGATCTACCTTTAATTTTAAGAATGTAAAAGATGGTGCCGATCGTTTTACAGGAATTTCTCCTGATGGCGAAAAGCCATTTGCACGGGTGTATACTCGACTGGGTAATCCAAACACCGAGTATTTAGAAAAAGTAATGTTTCGTTTGGAATGCGACCATATGATTGAAAAATCAATGGCAGCAAACGAAAAAGAACCAAGCATTGGTGCATTAGTTTTTTCTTCTGGTATGGCAGCTATCAGCACCACCATTATGGGTTTCATTAAACCCGGTGATGGAATCATTGTTGGCAATGTTTATGGTTGTACCGATTCGTTCATGCGCTACTTATCTGATCGTTTTGGAGTAGAAATCTTTTTTACCGATGCACGCGATCCAAAAAACATAGCGAAACTCATAGAAGATCATCCAAACATTTGTGCTGTTTTACTTGAAACACCTGTCAATCCAACTTTGGAAATTACAGATATTGAAGCAGTATCAAAAATCACAGAACCCAACGAAGTATTATTGATTATTGACAATACTTTTTGTTCTCCTTATCTACAACAACCTTTTAGACTTGGTGCAGATATTGTGATACACTCGATGACCAAATATGTCAATGGACATAGTAGTTCTATTGCTGGTGTTGCCATTGGCCCATACGAGTATTTTAGCAACGATTTATTCATAGCATACAAAGATTTTGGCCCAACCCCATCACCGTTTGACTCGTGGTTAAATAGCTTGTGTGTGCAGGATCTTGGCCTTAGAGTAAAACAGCAAAGTGAGTCAGCAATGACTGTTGCTACATTCTTAGAAAATCACCCATTGATAGACAAAGTAGTTTATCCAGGTCTTCCGTCTCACCCACAATACGAAATTGCTAAAAAGCAAATGCGAAATGGTGGTGCTATGATCACGTTTGAAGTAAAAGGTGGTTTTGATGCAGGTGTAAAACTGATGGATTATTTTGCTAGACCAGACACCCCTATGGAACTTTGTGTTAGCCTTGGTTCTGTGATTAGCTACATAGAACACCCTGCTAGTATGACACATAGTGTAGTGCCCGAAGAAGCAAGATATGATAGAGGAATAACCGATAGCTTAGTTCGCTTATCAGTAGGTGCTGAAGGTGCAAAAACCATCATGAATGCCCTTGAAGAAGGATTAACGTTGGCGCAATAAAACAAATTTCCAAAGTGAAAAGGTCCGTTTAACGATTGTTAAACGGACCTTTTTTTATGTCTAATAAACCTTTAAGCAGGTTTCAAAATCTCAGCATGTATCGTTTGAGTAGGAAATGCAAAATCTAGTTGATGTGCATTAAATTTGCTCAGAATTTCCAAGGACATTTCAGTTTGAGTGTCGAGAATATCACCCTCTTTTTTGATGTAATAGATAAAGAGAATATTCAACGATGAATCATTAAAACCATTAAACGAAACCAGGTAATTCTCATCAACATGTTGATTCTCTTTAGCAATCGTCTTTAAGGTTTTGATCGCAAACTGAATTTTTTCAGCAGTTGTGCTGTATGTAAGTCCCAAATTTAAAACCACTTTTCTTGTAGGTTCCAAGGAGATGTTTTCAACTTCGTTGCCCGTAAATTTGTTGTTAGGAATAGACACTATTCTACCTTCCAAGGTTTTTATGCGGGTTGTACGTAAACCTATCTCCACAACTGTTCCGTCAAAACCATTAATTTTTATGCGTTCTTTAATTTTGAAGGGTTTGTCAACAAACACCATCATACCACCAAAAACATTGGAGATGGTATCTTTTGCTGCCATAGCCAAAGCAATACCACCGATACCTAGTCCAGCAATTAGTGCGTTGACATCATATCCTGCATTGTTAAGACCTATGATTAAACCCAACGACCAAATGATAGACCGTGTCCCTTTTTGCAAAATAGGCATCAGTTGATCGTCAAAATTGCTTTCTGATTTTTCGGTCAATGGAATCACGTATTCCCGTATCAACGAATCAACCAAGCGGGCTATTAACCAAGTGACATTAATAGCAAGGGCTAGAAAAAATGCTTTTTCAATATATTTTTCTACCGAACCTTGAAAGGTTAAAAATTGGTAGCCAATAGAAAAACCCCACATAGCTACCCCAACAATCACAGGTTGCTCTAAGGATCTTACCAGAATATCATCGAGCTTGCCCTTAGTTTTGCTCACAAGTTTTTTTGATACTCTGCTAATAATCCAATAAATAATTTTGGCAAACAAAATAGCCAGTAAGGCTGTGATTAGTGCTTTAGACCATTGTTCAATGGTATTGTTGTAAAACGTTTTTGCTAAAAATTCAGTCATTGTTTAAAATGGATTGATGATGATTCCTCCTCTGAAGAATGTGCTTGAATTGTATGGTGAATTAACATCGTCGATAATATCAAACAATACTTGAATACTCAAGTAGGTGTTATTTCCAACTTGGTACAAATAACCTCCTCCTACAAGACCCAAAGGAACCCAAACACGTTGCAATTCATTCGTAAATTGTGATACTCTTTCAACACTTATTTTTTGGTATTCTACGTGAGCAAAAAATTCATCAGAAAAATAATACCGCATGATTCCTCTTCCACCGTAAATTGTAGTTTCAAAGTCTGTACGTCCAGTGTTAATTTTATAATATTGATAAATTGGCCCACCACCAATGCTTAAACTAGGTGTTAATTGGTAACCCACCAATGGAGAAATATCAATCAACGTGTTGGTTCCAAAAACTAAGCCTAAATCTCCACCAAAAAAAACACGTTCTGAAAGAGGAGGTTTGTCTGAAGTATCGGTAGAATCTTGTTGTGCATGTACTAAGAATGTACTCAACAAAAAACACACAATTATTAAACAATTTTTCATGGCATAAAAGTATAAAAATGATTAAGTTGGTAACTGAATTTGAACGATTTGTTTAATTATGAGGTCATATGACAATTCAACCAAACTATATTCTGTATATTCGCATTATTACAAAATAAAAATAAAGTATTTATGGCAAGTGGAATAGAAATGAACGATGTTCTGAATAAATTGCCTAAGCATTTATTGGAATTGGTGATAGACCAGCCTTACAACAACTATACCTCCATGGATCATGCTGTTTGGCGGTATGTGATGAGGCAAAATAT
>JBLIDJ010000112.1:0-7015 GCA_047634195.1 Flavobacteriales bacterium | reverse complement strand
CTTACCATCGATAAAGAACAATATCTGGTTTTTAAAGAAGATCAAGAATTCTCCTTACCCAAAAAAGAGTTTGAATTGTTAGCCTTGTTATTCTCAAAACCTGGCAAGGTATTTACTCGAGAAGTGATTATGAACAGTATTTGGGGCAATGATGTGGTTGTAGGAGATAGAACCATTGATGTGCATGTAAGAAAACTAAGAGAAAAAATTGGTGATGACTTTATTAGAACTATCAAGGGTGTAGGTTATAAATTAGAAGCCTAAGCTGCAAGTGAGATTAGTTTAAACTGAGATCTATCATTCTAAAAATCCCTCGACCTTCTTAAGGCGAGGGATTTTTTGTACATTCATTTTTCCAAAAAATGAATATGAAACTCAAAGCAACAAAAGCACTACTTTATAGTATCATACTGCTTTGCCTTGGGTTTGTCTTTTTCGAACTCGATGATTATTATTCAACACCAAACCCAGAAGATGTTGGCCAAACTATCAATGATCGATATTTACAATTAACTCAGCATACCAACACCGCTGAATATAGTTTTCAGTACGATTCCTCTGGAAATGTAACGTTGTGGAACACCGACGAGGTACAGCCACCTCCATATGACCACAAAGCTCCTGTGTATTACGATGGCACTAACTTGTATTTGAGTTACCAGGTTGAAAACACTATTTATTTGACTTCCTTAGTCACTAGACCAAAAGTTAAAAACAATTATTTTGTTTTTAAGAATCCCCCTTGGTTAAAAATCGCTAATCAATGGGAGGTGTCTCATGTGAAAACTGACATACTAATTCCTATCAAAGCTATCCATGATAACTTATATCTAGTAGAATCGAGTAATCATATCCTTGGAAATCTTAGTATCTATTTGCTAGCCTTACTTCTTATCTGCTGTTACCTACTCCTCAAAAGCGCTCAAAAAAACAAATTATTTATTGGAATATTATTACACCTACTATTTTTTTTAGTCATACAAATACCTCCGTTTGCAACAGCCGAAGTATGCTCACCTGCAATTCTTGCTTTCTCTTCTCTTTTTAACTCTCTAGCCTCGTATGTTGTAATCAATAGTTTAATAGCCGTTGTAATTACCTACCTAGTACTTCATATTATTCCCAAATTAAAAAAACGCACCCAGTCATACTTCACTTTAGCCATATTTCAACTTTTAGCTTTCTATTTTGGGTACACTATCATTCAGTTAATCACCAATTCTACTATCCCATTTGATATTACACATCCGCTAACCTTAAATGGATATAGTGTGATTGGATTACTCGGTATCATTCCCTTAATGCTTGCATTGAAATTTGTGTTTTTAAAGCTAACGCTAACCAAAAATAGTAGTATTGAAATGCTAGTTTCCATACTACTTATTCTTTGCCTTGGATATGCACTAAATCAAAAATACCTCGTCTTAATCCTTTGGCCTACAATCGTATTACTTGCGTATGCCTTTTTACCAGCAGCCAAAACTAAAAGCATTTTTGGCTTGCTATTACTCCTGTTTTCTTGCGCTATATTGTGTAGTCATTTGTTTATTAAGCATAGCTTTTTAACTAAAGAAAAAGATCAAAAAGCAATTGCAGAACAACTCGTCAGTAGCGAAGACCCTATTCTGGCTTACATACTAGAGGAATATCTGAATGAGGCGAACACCTATTCAAATATGACACGTGCTAAAGAACATATTACCCTGTATTTGTCGAAACAAAGTTATTTAAACAAATACCATGTTACTTACACCGAATCGTTTCAAAACATACCTCACAACACCTTTAATTTTGAAAACAAAAAACAATATGTACTCCATTTAAAAACCGATACCCTTCCCAACTTAATTTGTCAATTCGAAACCAAACTAGTCCCTAATCACCTTGGTTTTCCAGAATTATTGATTGCAGGCAACAACAAGTTTTTATCGAAACTAAATCAATTTGAATTTGCTCAATATCAAAATGGCTATTTGATGCAGCAATTTGGTGAAACAGCATTTCCAACGCATCTCATCGCAATAAATACTGACTCCATTTCTAAAAAACATGTTAATAATCAAATCATTGTAGAAGCAAATAATGGCACCCATCAAGTAGTTGTGAGTATCAAGCTGCCTTCTTTTGGAGAAAAACTCAGTGTATTTTCATTTTTCACTTTATCATTCTTACTATTACTTATTGTTCCTCAATGGATTGGCAACACTAACCTCAACTCCATTTCAAACAAACTAAGGTCAGTACTTATTATCACTTTAGTTGGAGCACTTGCCGCTTTTGCTATTGGGTCATGGCAGTTTATTGTGTCGCAACAAAATAAAAAAAACAGTGCATTACTAATTGAAAAAGCTAATTCTGTCTTGACAGAGCTTAGTCATAAGGTCGATAATTATGAATCTTTGACCCCTGAAATGAATGAGTTTTTAACCAATTATCTGGTGAAATTCTCTAATGTGTTTTACACAGACATTACTCTTTTTAATCCTAAAGGAAAGTTGCTCGCATCGTCCAGAGATGAATTGTTTAGCAAAAAATTGAAAAACAAATTAATGCACCCCACTGCTTATGCCGGATTAACAAAGAATCATCAATCCATTTTTATTCAAAACGAGCACATAGGTACACTCAATTATCTTTCTGTTTACTTGCCCTTCAGAAACAAGAACAATGAGTTGTTAGCTTATTTAAACCTCCCTTATTTTGCCAAGCAAAATATTCTTGACTCTGAATTATCTGGTTTTTTGACCGCTATGCTCAACTTGTTTTTACTCCTATTGAGCGCAACACTTTTGATATCCTTAACATTAGCTAATTCTTTAACGAAACCTTTGCGATGGTTGCAGCAATCCTTGTTGCAAATTGACCTCAGTAAAAATAAACCGCTACAATACCCAGGAAACAATGAGATATCAGAGCTTATTCATATCTACAATTCAAAAGTAAGAGAGCTGGAAGCAAAGGCAGAAATATTGGCCGAAACGGAACGAAATTCCGCGTGGAAAGAGATGGCTAAACAAGTAGCCCATGAAATTAAAAATCCGTTGACTCCCATGAAATTGCAAATTCAATATTTGCAACTCACCTTAAAGCAAGGGAAACTTGAAAAAGACAAAATAGAAAAAACAGCATCATCACTTATCGAGCAAATTGACACACTCGCTAAAATTGCAGATGAGTTTGCGCATTTCTCGAACTTAAAAGCTATCAACCTTGAAACATTCGATATTGTTCAACTTGTAACAGATGTCACCAATACTTTTCAGCAAGAACAAATAGAAACTACGCTCGAAAAAAACATAGCTTCCTTTGAGGTGAAACAGGATAAAAGCCAACTCGTACGTGTGTTGAACAATGTGGTAAAAAATGCCATTCAAGCTTTTGATTCTTCTCAAAAAAACAAGGTCATCCACACGCTTATTAATATAAGCGAAACCAACGTGGTGATTATTGTCAGTGACAATGCTGGAGGCATTAACGCTCTGGTGAAAAACCATATTTTTGAACCTAAATTTACCACCAAATCTCATGGAATGGGTCTAGGATTGGCGATGTGCAAAACCATCCTGACCCACATGAATGGTGAAATTTGGTTTAAAGACAATGACATTGGTGGCACAGATTTTCATATTTCATTTCCAATATAACATATGCTGAATTCTATCTTACAAGCAACACCCATTTTTCCAGTACTCGGAAAATGGCTTAATACTGAAAACTCAACACCGCTAAAAATGGCGTTTAGTAGCGATGAGCAATCCATCAATTTAAACGACCCTGAAGCCTATCAACAATGGATAGACAAACAATGTGGTGATAAAATTGGTCATGGTGGTTATTTCGAAAAAAGAGATGTGTATGCACAAAGTGGTGTTTTTGGAGGCAATGAAAAAGCCCGAAACATTCATTTGGGAATAGATCTATGGACTGCCGCCGAAACGCCAATTTATGCTCCCTTAGATGGCGTTGTGCATAGTTTTAGCAATTTATTAGAAAAGGGTAATTATGGTGGTGTAATTATCCTTGAACATCACGTGAACAAACAAACATGCTACACCTTGTATGGTCACATTCATTTTGAAAGCATTAGCCATGCCGTGGGCGACACCATAAAAGCAGGTGCTTTACTCGCAACTTTAGGTGCTCCTGAAGCTAATGGTGGCTGGCCACCTCATTTACATTTACAAGTCATGCTAAGTATGGAAGGACACATAGGCGATTATCCTGGCGTATGTTTTGAAGACGAGATAGCGCACTACAAACAAAACTGTCTTGATCCAAGTCCACTGATATTTGGGTGACAATAATATCAAAACAGTTCTCATCACATATCGTTTGTTATGATCAATTTTCATTCTATTTGCCTCTTTTTCTTATCTATTGAAACATTCTTCGAAAGGAAATTACCAGTAAGAATATTGGTCATAAAAATTACGATTTGAATGTTTCTCTCATATTCATATTTTCCGAAAAAGAATAAGTACCATATATATTATACTTAATAATAAATACTTGAAAAAAAGTAAGCCCTAAAAATTGTCATTACGTTTTTATACTTAATTCTTAAATACATTGAAAACCACACTAAAAATATTGCTAAAACATTAGCCATCACAAGAATGAAACTAACTAATAGTGCTACTCCTTCCGCTCCTGTGTTTGCTAGACTTATTTGACTCCAAAATAGTAATACAGTCAATAAAATTGTTTTTTTCGTGTTATTCAAAAGGTTTGTTTTTATTATTATTTAAATTTAATTCAAGCTGAGTAAAAGACCCTAACGACAAATTATCTTCTTCAGGAGAATACCAATAAGAATGAACTACCTTTTTATTAATAATTTTATTGCCGTACCAATAATGTATATCCCCGCTACCGCGCGACTCCTTTCGCGTGTGTAGGTTTAATTTATCTTTCATCACCTCAAATTAACTATAAGAATTTTATCTAGTAACCCTTTTTCATCACGATAATCAACTGCACTGCTATACATGTAATCTTCTGGACAAAAACATAACCTGCTTCAACTGGATTATTATGTATATAATTTATCTTTTCTGTTATTACTTTATTACTCCATAATTCAATTGGTTTATTGTCATGCCTCCAAAACTGATGCTTTTTAACATTTGAAGATTGCTCCGCTGCTTCTTTAAACGTTGCTAGTAAAAACTCTTTTCTACTTTCTCTAGCATTTTCTTGAATTGCATTTACCAAAACTCTAGAGGGAAAACGTTTGAAATCACCTAACAATTTTTTTTTGATATTTATCTCTAAAAATAAGATGAACATGATTTGTCATAATACACCAAGCTATTATTTCCATTCCCTTATTTTTCTGACAAAAGCCGAGGCTTTCTAATACATGGTCTTTATACTCATTTCTGGTAAAAATATCTAACCAATAAACTACTGCGAAGCTTACAATCCCGAAAGTTGTCGGGATAAACCTTCAGGATTATGAAATTTATAGTTTCTACTCATGACTCTTTAAATGTAAGAAAATCATTTTATTTTATCCTCTTGGAAAAATGATAAGCATGTTGAGCCCTATAAGTGATTTACACACGCGAAAGGATTCGCGCGGTAGTATTCCCGAGCAAATTCCTCGTGCGGCAGCGGAATGGACTACTTTTTTTTCATCCAAACCCCTGAAAAATTAATATCTCCAATGTTATTGTAGATGCATTTACTCCACATCTAAAGGCTTAATAAATAATTGCATGTAACTTGAATCTAAAGATAACCCAAAGTTACATTGTGTAACAGAAATTAAATAATAGGCTTTATTAACTTCTAAAACCTTTACTTGTTTGTTTCTGTAATTAACTGTGTGTTCCTCATTATTTTTATTAAAAATGAGCGAGGCAGAGCTGTCACCAGTGATCTTTTTCATTTTTACTTTTAATCCAAATGTGCATTCCTCAAACTTTTTTTTGGTTGCCTTAACTAATTCTCCGTTTACACTGGCATTTTTAATGCGTGAAAAAAAATTTATTCTTGATAAATCCTTTTTGTTTAATTGTCCAAAAATAATACCGTTCTTTTTGTAAACTCGTAAATTACTGTCTACAGTTAGTTGTGTGTTTTTAAAGAATTTGTGATCAAATGCCTCGATGCTATCTACTGAATAACCCCCTTGTTTTACTAGTAATTTTTGAGGATTTAAATTTCCGTCCATTACATATAAGCTTCCCTTGTCCTTAATTATGGCATCTGCCACCTTATTATTAAATTGGGTACTAATTAGATAAAAGCTACCCAACAACGCGGCAATACTTCCTCCCAATTTTAAATACCCCATGTTAAAACTGGCATCTGATATGCCTCCTAAAAACCAATACACCAATGAGGTGATACCTATGGCAAAACAAACGGAAGAAACGACCGTATTCATGTCATACAAACTACACACAATTCCTAAACCAATAGTTAAAACAATAAGGCTTGCTATAAATATTGACTCTACTTTCCTATTCGAATCCATCATATGTCTATATTTTCTTAAATCAATTTATTACTTGAGGCATTTTATTTTTCATCCTCTCTTTTGTTATTGTGTCCAACTACAGTCCGCATGCCATCATACATTCTTCTATTGTACATCTTATAAATAATATTAAATAGGTCTAGACCAGGAATAGAGATTGGATTGGCAATCTAATCGTTAGAACTAATTTGCGTCACTTAACGTTTGTTATAATCAATCTTCAACGCTGAGATGCTCCCACTTTCTAGTCTATCAATTTCACTGGATAGCTTAACCCATCATTCATTCCAGGAACTAAAAACTTCATTGTTCCTCATTCAAATAAGGCAGTGATTGCGTAATAATGGCTGTTATCACATCTTGTTTGTTGGCCATAAACAAAAATTTACTTCCTTCTACTCCTGCAACATTATCCAATTTTTGTTGTTGTGGAAGGAAGTTCTAACATTAGCGAATATTATTGTTGATTAACAGCTAATTCAGACCAAAGTACTTCGTAATCAAAACTATTTCGTTGCCATAAAAATA
>JBLIDJ010000111.1:0-7087 GCA_047634195.1 Flavobacteriales bacterium | reverse complement strand
AAAAACCAAGAATATACAATTATTTGTCAGTTATTCCTCTAATTTGGCTTTTCTTGTGTTCGATGACATACCCAAGTGTATTACTCATCAAAAGTTTAGAAGATAAGTACCCTGTCGTCTTCTTACAATCACAAGAGTGGAGAAAGACTGACGCTATTGTTGTTTTGGCTTGTTATTATTTTGAAGACGACGAATTGCCTTTTGTATCACGTTGGCCAAATTGTTCATTACAAAGAAACCTGCATGCAGCGTTGATGTATAAAGCTCACGCTTTACCCATATACCTAGGTGCCGGAATGTCGGGTACAAAAAACAAATTGTCGCTTGCTGAACATAACCAATCATTTTTTGAAATAATGGGCATCAATAGTGCTGATATTATTGCCATACCCAAAGGCTCTGGTACCGAATCAGAAGCCAAAGCATTAAGCCCTCTTTTACAAGGTAAGTGGATTTCATTGGTTACTTCTGCAAGCCACTTACCACGTGCGGTAAAATATTTTGAAGACCTTGGGATTAAAGTATTACCAATCCCAGTTGAACATTTGAGTCGACGAAAAATAGAACCTATGATTAGCTTGCCCAACGCGTCGAGTTTGTATAGAAGTGAAAGAGCCATCCACGAATATCTTGGGCTAATTTATCAGCACTATCTCAACTAGCTGACTATATTCATTGTATAGCTTGTAAATTACCTTGGGGTTTACGTGTGATAAATCAAATAGTTCCTATTTTTTCAGGTGGTGGAACTAAGCTATCCGCACACATTGGAATTTTGGATGCCATTCACACTTTGGGCATTGATTTTCAGCATATAGTGGGCGTTTCTGGTGGCTCTATTGTTGCCGCTTTACATAGCAGTGGCATGCCACTTGAACAAATAAAACAATTAGCTATGGATACAAGCTTTAAAAAATTTAGAGGCTTTAGCCTTTTAACGCTAATTTTCCATGGTGGACTCAGTTCAGGTGATGCTTTTGAACGCTGGATTGATGCGCAATTACAAGGCAAATTGTTCAAGGATATTGACAAAGATTTACACATTTTAGCGACAGATGTTAACGGTGGTGGCCCCATTGTATTTAATAAGCAAAATTCACCTGACTTAAAAATTTCAAAAGCTGTCCGCTTCTCAATGTCGATACCCCTTTTTTTTAGCTTTCAGTCATATAAGGACTATATACTGGTTGATGGTGCGATTCTGTCAGAAGATGCCTTGTTCAGGGATTGGGCTGGTGATAATACTAGGGTCATTTGTTTTAGGCTGAAAAGCGACCACATTACCAGTCAAAATTTTAAAAAAAGTTGGTTACCTTTGGGGCAATATGTGATGATGTTAATTAGAACGTTTATGACTGCGCTGTCTAGGGAATACGTACATGACGACTATTGGAAAAATACTATAGTTGTGAATACCGGCACACTTTCACCAGTTGACTTCAATATTTCAATGGAACAGAAAGAAAAGTTATACCGCATCGGGTATCAAACTGCTTTAGAATTCATTCCCAAAAGACTGAGTTTGCAGTTAATCGGTCGTGGTTACATAGCAACGGACAAACCATTGTGAAAAAACTCAGAGAATACGCCGACAAGCCGTTAATTGGACCGTTAGTCAAAAAGGTTATTAACTTTACAGTTAGCAAACAAGCGGAGCAGATTTCTCAACACTTTTCAGAATACTTATCTCCGGTAGTAGCCTTTAGACAAGACCTCCAAGAAGAATCGTTTAAAATTCGTCATCATGTGTATTGCGACGAGCTAAAGTTTGAAGATAAACAACTAAATTTCATGGAACAAGATGCTTTTGATAAGCAATCAACACACTGCTTAATTAAGCACTTACCCACGGGTAGTTATGCAGGCACAGTAAGGATAGTGAAATCTACCAATCAACAAGAGTTGTTGCCTATAGAAAAATACTGCAGCCATTCAATAGATCATGAAAATGTCCATCCTAAGGATTTTCCTAGACATGAGATATGCGAAATATCAAGATTAGCCGTTCCGGCACAGTTCAGAAAACGTCAAACTGACCGATTTGGGGGTTCAGCAACCGGTGTTATAAATGAGCAGTTTTATTCTGAAAGAGAACTCAGATGTTTTCCTTTTATTGCTGTGGGACTATACCTTTCTGCGGCGTCAATTTGTTTGCGACAAGATTTAAATCATTGCTTTGTGATGATGGAACCAAGATTAGCAAGAAGTTTGCGGTTTGTTGGTATTTCATTTGAAAAAGTCGGACCTATTGTAGAATATCATGGCCAACGTGCTCCTTATTATATTAGCCGCAATCTATTAATGACGGGATTAACACCTGGCTTTAAGAAAATCCTAAATAACATCGATAAAAAGATAATCAGCCAATTTAAAATTGATCAATAGCCTAAAAAATGTCAGCTTTTTTTACAATTTCGATTTCCCCAAAACAACAAAAAAATACAAGCCTCTGTTTTCATGAAGAATTTTATTTTTGGCACGATGACTGCATTGTTATTCATAGCAGTGATAAATTAATTTAAAAAGGGATAAATTATGAAAAACAAATTTTTAACAAACATCAAAGTACTATCGGCTAGTGTGGTATTAGCAATGACAGTAGCCGGCAGTGCTAGTGCAGCATCAATTAGTTTTGGAAACTCAAACAACCTTAACGGAGTTGCTCAATTAGCAACTGACAATTCTGGACTTACCAGTGTCAATGTTCCTTCTAGTAACCTTACAGATGGTTCAGGCGGTTTTTTCGTTGAAACGTTTGACCAGGCTACTCAAACATTAGCACCAGGACAGGCGCCGGGTGGAACAGTTCAGTTCCCTGTTGGTGATATTACATTTAATGAAGGTAATGACTCTTCTGGATGTGCAGTTAATGGTACTGGTGCTGGTATTAAAATAACAGAAAGTGTTGTAGGGGCCTCTTTTGGAGTTCGAAAAGGAACACAGAACGGTGTAGCAGCGGCTCCACTTGCTGACGAAACTTGTTTTGGTTACACCCCTTCAGAAGGTGGAACAGTCCCTTCTTGGGTTGAGGTTGATTACGAAGATTTCTTACTTGCAAATGGTGATGTAGGAATCACGTTCCTTGGTTTCTACTGGGGTTCGGTCGACGTGTATAATGATTTTACTTTTTACAACATTGATGGTGCTGAAATAGATACAATCACAGGTTCACAATTGCTAACAGAAGCTGGTGGTACTTCCGGTGACAGAGACGATCCGGAGTCAAACCTTTATGTAGCAATTGATTTTGACTTTGCCGACGCATTTACAAAACTAAGAGTTACTTCAAATGGTATTGCCGGTGAATTCGACAATATCGTAATTGGTCTTAAGAACAGAGATATCGTTCCAGTTCCTGCTCCATCGGGTGTAGCGTTATTGGGTCTAGGTTTATTAGGTCTGGGTTTGAGAAAAAGATTACGTAAGTAAAATTAAATCAGAAATATTAAAAGCCAACTAATGTTGGCTTTTTTTATATTTAAAAACTATATTGCCCCAAAAATCACTTCCTCAACCCACTCCTGATCTCACCATCACTAAATATGTTTGATCTCCAATGAGGTGCTTGTAAAATAAATCAACAAATGTCTTAATCTTATCCAGTAGAGGATCTTCTACATGAATTTGAGAATTTTATGCATATTATTGACGAACTAAAAAAACAGTTTACTTTAGAAGATAACGTGCTGTTGATTGAGACTAAAGAAGCTACAGAACACTATGGAAAAACAACATTTTCAGCCCCAGTAGATATTGATTGTGTAATCGTTATCAACAAAGAGATAACCATAGGCAAAGTTCTTAAGCTTGCCAATGCTTTGCAGTTTAATCTATACCCAGTAGGTACTAATAAAAATTGGGGATATGGTTCTTTTAATCTGTGCTCCGGCCGCCCAAACGTTATCCTTGATCTAGGTCAATTATGTAAAATAACTGGCACTGATAAGGAACTTGGACTGGTTACCCTTGGTCCGGGCGTAACCCAGCAGCAACTGTATGACTTTTTGATTGAGAACAATTGGGAATACATGGTTCCCGTCACGGGTGCAGGGCCAGAAGCTGGCATTGTGAGCAATGCGCTGGAACGAGGTTATGGGATTACTCCTCATAATGATCATTTTTATGCTTGCACTGCCTTAAAAGCATTCATCCCACACCCTGAACTTTGTGAGCGCCAATTTGAATCGGCGCTTTCTGCATTCGATCTATCTGATACTGATTTCATTGATAAATCCTATAAATGGGGCTTAGGCCCCTATATTGATGGACTTTTTACTCAAAGTAATTTAGGCATCGTTTCTGAGATGACAATTAGGCTAGCGCCTAAGCCTGAGTGTTTTAGTGCTTTTTACCTGAGAGTATTCAATGAAGAACAATTTGAACAGACCGTTGCTCTGGTCAAAGATATCCTAAGAAATTATGCAGGTATTGTTGGTTCTATAAATTTAATGGATAGACGAAGACTGATTTCTATCACTACAGAAAATCCAAATGGATTTGAAAGTAACGACCTCATGAGCGAACAACAAATTCAAGATATCGTCTCTGTAAATCAGCTACCACATTGGTTAGTGGTAGGGTCAATTTATGGTGATAAAGAAGTAGTTAAGGCAACTAAAAAAGTATTTAAAAGAAAAGCTAAAACTATTGGCGCAGTGATATTTTCAGACTCAAAACGCATTAAAGCCGCTACATACTTTTTTAAAAGATTACCTAACGTCACCTTGGTTAAAAAAATAGCGGCACAGTTGGCGTCGTTGCAAGAAGGCATAGACATTATGCAAGGTATTCCAAATCAGGTCGCCCTGCCTCTCCCTTATTGGCGTAATCCAAGGATCAGGCCAAATAAAAGCAAAGAATTATCGCCCTCGAAGGATCATTGTGGGCTACTTTGGTATGCTCCTCTAATTAAAATGACAGCATCATCTCTAAATGATTTTGTTCGTTTTGTCAGAGAAACCACTCCTAAATATGGTATTGAACCACTTATAACATTTACTAATCTTAAGCATGACTGCGTTGATTCAACTGTTCCAATTGTATTTGATTTACATCAACCTACGCAAATACAAAATGCCCATGATTGCCTCAATGAATTGATACAAAAAGGAGCCAAATACGGTTTTGTACCTTATCGTTTAGACGTAAGACAACAAGAAAACTTGGATGAAGAACACATATTTTGGCAAACCACTAACTTAATCAAAGATGCCTTTGACCCCAACAGAATATTGTCACCTGGTCGCTACAACCCATTCACCAAGAAATAGAATCTAATTACTTCAAGTAAATTAGTTGAAGTAGAATACTAAGACAACTTTTTCTCTCTAGACTTTAAGTTAAAAAATAGTATAGTGATTTTTATTTAGGATTAAATTTTAGTAACTAAGGCGTTTTAAAATGAGATTAAAAATAGATAAAAAAAATCTCTCTGACCTGCCATACGATGAATTTGTGGAAAAGTACTTATTACCAGAAAAACCTTTGGTGATTCAGAACGTAATGACATTTAGTAAAGAAGTCTTAACCCCAAGCTATATTTTAGAAAACTTTACCGACGAAAATAAGCGAGAAGCGGGTTGGTTTGACGCCGATTTAGTCGATAATGCAATGATTAAAATACCTGAAATTGTTAAATCGGTTTTGGATAGACAAGATATGTCGGTGCGTAAATCTCCGATGCGATTATTTATGCAGCCCGGTGGGCATGTAACTCTGCCTCACTACGACGGTAATAGTCTTCATGGACTGAATCAACAGATTATTGGCAAAAAGAAATGGATTGTCACTTCACCCAACACTCCATTGCCAAATATTCCATTTATGTTTGCTAGTTTGGTTGGGAAAAATTTTAAATACAATCCCAGTGTCCATGATTTTTATGAATTTGAAACCGTACCTGGGGATCTATTGTTTATACCTCGCTATATGGTCCACGAAGTACACTCTTTGGAGCCTGTTAACTTAAATTTAAACTGGGTTTGTACGCCAACCTATCCTAATGAATCAAGTTTACTTGGGCGTAGAGAAGTTGAAATTGTGAAGCTAAGGAAAACGCTGCCATCAATTAACAAAGCTTTTTTCCCTGATAAGTTTTCAAATTATGGTGGCCAAGGGCAAGAACTCATTGATAGATATAGTAGAGACGTAAGTACTATTAGGATGTTTAAAAGATTATTTAAAGAATTAGCTGGGTATCCTAAACTGCTGTTACTTGCCAAACAGTTGAAAGAACGAGCAAATGAATTTTCCAAAAACAATTTTAATGTCAAATAGTACAGTTTTCATAGCGAATAGCTTCTAAGTCTGGTGTCTTAAACAAAGCTTATCCTAGTACTGTAGGCGATATTTAGGTAACCTAGTGGAACATTAAAGTTTATCAAAAAGGAATAGTTTGACGTGAACGCTTGGAATATTTTAATTGTTGTATTAGTTCTTTTGTTTAGTGCATGCACACCCAAAACCACTGAAGAATACTTGCAAGAAGCGGCTTTAATGCAAAAGCAAGGGCAATTTGCGAATGCGATTATTGAGCTAAAAAATGCATTAACTATTAACCCAACAAATCCTAAAGCGAGAATGCGCTTAGGTAAAGTTTATTATCTCTCAGGGCAATTTTCTAACGCAGAGAAGGAACTTAGAAACGCTCGAGATCTTGGTGTGCCCATTGATGACTACCTACCAATATTAGTCAAATCTATCTATTATCAAAATGATTTTGGCAGGGCTTTTTTACTTAGTGAGAATGTGGAAGGCCTGAATGAACTAGCCTTAAGCAGTGTGGATTTATTTCACTATTTATCTTCAATCAGAGAGAATTCCATAGAATCCCCTATGAACCCGCCCAGCAGCCTTTTAGGTGATGACAAGCTTTTAGCAACAGGGTTTAGTAAATTAGCTAAAAAAAGACCATCTGAAGCAGCCGACATCCTTCCTCTGTTTACAGACAGTGTTCATGAGCCAATAGAAAAAGCAATGCTTGCCGCTCTGGCATACACAGCCCTAGCTAAAACTCAAATGGCGATTGAGGAATATCAAAAAATCATTAATATTTCTCCTGAATATTATATAGCATATTTCCAAGTAA
>JBLIDJ010000110.1:0-7197 GCA_047634195.1 Flavobacteriales bacterium | reverse complement strand
ACACGCTGAGAAAATATTAAAAAACGCTTAACTACTGTCATTTTTTCCGTTTCATTACTGCGCATAAGACACATTGTCTAATATTGAAGGTTTTTATCTTATTGGTCTATTATTTGACCGCTGAAAAACATAACATTAACACGTATATCCATGGATTTGAACAAACTAACCATCAAGGCACAGGAAGCATTACAGCATGCTCACGAGCATGCGTTAAGTAATACCCATGCTGCTATAGAAAACGCTCACATTCTCAAAGGTATCTTCGAAACCGATGATACTGTATTGCCTTACATACTCAAAAAACACGGCGCCAACGCAGCGGCCATTGCTCAAGCACTCAATGCCATACTAGCTGGATATGCCAAAGTACAAGGAAGCAATCTTCAGCTTTCTAGAAATGCATCTGAGACCATAAGCAAAGCGCAACAAATAATGACCAACATGAAGGATGAATTCACCACGGTGGAACATCTCATTTTGGCGTTACTAGAAACAAAAGATCAAACAGCACAACTCTTAAAAGATAACGGATTAACTGCCAAACAAGTCATGGCGGTTATTGAAGAACTCAGAAATGGAGAACGCGTTACGTCGGCCAGTCAAGAAAGCACTTATCACTCGCTCGACAAATTTGCGATCAACCTCAACAAAAGAGCGTCGGCTGGAAAACTTGACCCAGTGATTGGTCGTGATGACGAAATACGCCGGGTAATTCAAATATTGAGCCGTCGTACCAAAAACAATCCTATTCTTATTGGTGAACCTGGGGTGGGCAAAACAGCCATTGCTGAAGGTATTGCGCATCGAATTATTTCGGGAGATGTGCCTGATAATCTGCAATCAAAAACCATTTATTCACTCGACATGGGCGCACTGATTGCGGGAGCAAAATACAAAGGTGAATTTGAAGAGCGATTAAAATCGGTGGTTAAAGAGGTGATTTCAGCCAATGGTGAAATAGTCCTTTTTATTGATGAAATACACACCCTTGTAGGTGCTGGTGGTGGCGAAGGTGCCATGGATGCAGCCAACATTCTTAAACCCGCATTAGCTCGAGGCGAATTACGTGCGGTAGGTGCTACTACTCTTAACGAATACCAAAAGTATTTTGAGAAAGACAAAGCCTTGGAGCGTCGTTTCCAGAAAGTGATGGTCCAAGAGCCTGATCGAGATGCGGCGATTTCTATTTTAAGAGGTATCAAAGAAAAGTACGAGAATCACCATAAAATACTGATTAAAGACGAAGCCATCATTGCTGCCGTAGAACTTTCTACTCGCTACATAAACGACCGTTACTTACCAGACAAGGCTATTGACCTTATGGACGAAGCTGCATCGAAATTGCGTATGGAAATGAATTCTAAACCGCAAGATTTGGATGAGTTGGACAGAAAAATAATGCAACTAGAAATTGAACGTGCGGCTATCAAACGTGAGAACGATAAAAAGAAACTAACTATTCTTTCGGAAGAGCTTGCCAACCTAAGCGAAAAACGCCAAGAAATGCAAGCCCGCTGGCAAAGTGAAAAAGACTTGGTAGAAGGCATGCAAAGCGCCAAAGAAGCCATGGAGCAGCTCAAGTTTGAGGCAGATCAAGCAGAACGTGATGGCGACTTTGCCAAGGTTGCCGAGATACGCTATGGCAAAATAAAAGAGGCGGAAGAAAAAATAGCCAAACTCAAAGAACAAGCTGCTATATCGTCGCAAGTGGGTAAAATGATAAAAGAGGAAGTAGATGCCGAAGAAATTGCCGACGTGGTTTCACGATGGACAGGAATTCCGCTCAAAAAAATGCTGGAAAGCGACAAACACAAACTTTTGCACCTCGAAGACGAATTGCACGAACGTGTAGTGGGTCAAGAAGAAGCTGTTTCGGCTGTCGCAGATGCCGTGCGTAGAAGTCGTTCTGGACTACAAGACGAGAAAAAACCCATTGGTTCATTCATCTTTTTAGGTACTACGGGAGTCGGAAAAACCGAACTAGCCAAAAGCTTAAGCGACTATTTGTTTAACGACGAAAATGCCATGACCCGTATTGACATGAGCGAATACCAAGAACGACATTCAGTAAGCCGTTTGGTTGGACCTCCTCCTGGATATGTAGGTTATGATGAAGGAGGGCAGTTGACCGAAGCGGTTCGGCGAAAACCCTACTCGGTGATTTTGCTCGACGAAATTGAAAAAGCACACCCCGATGTGTTCAACACCCTATTGCAAGTGCTAGACGATGGTCGACTGACTGACAACAAAGGCCGTTTGGTGAACTTTAAAAACAGTATCATCATCATGACTTCCAACATAGGCTCAGACATTATTCAAAGTAACTACGATGATGTGAAAGACGCTGACGATGCCAATCTGTTTGACGCAACAAAATCCGAAGTTCTGGAAGCTTTGAAACAAGCTGTGCGCCCAGAATTTTTGAACAGAATAGATGAGGTAATCATGTTTAAGCCTTTGAGTAGAAAGGATGTCAAAAGCATTGTGAACATTCAAATAAAAGGAATACAAAAACGATTGGCCGAAAAAAACATTCGCTTAAAAGTAAGTGATGAGGCCATGGCTTGGCTCTCTGAACGTGGCTACAGTCCACAGTTTGGAGCAAGACCCATAAAACGCCTTTTGCAAAAAGAAGTAATGAACCAGCTATCCAAACAATTGATTGCAGGTGACATTGACCATAGTAAACCTTTAGTGATGGATGTGTTTGAAAACCAAGTAGTGTTCAGAAAACCTATTAATGAAGTGGAAGAGATGTAATTCTTCACTCTTATTTACATGATATTAAGAAGCCTGTTACATGTTTTGTAACAGGCTTCTTTTTTGACCAAAAACACCCTAGCATATGCAGCTACTTTTAAACTTCATAGACTTCCATATTTTTAAATCCTAAAATATGTAAACAATGGGAAAAATGCCAAACTACGAGAAGATTGACGACTACATAGCCAATCAATAGGAAAAAGGGCGAAAAATACTATATGAGTTAAAAGCTTTC
Source organism: Flavobacteriales bacterium (assembly GCA_047634195.1). Classification (GTDB taxonomy): domain Bacteria; phylum Bacteroidota; class Bacteroidia; order Flavobacteriales_D; family Luteibaculaceae; genus JBLIDJ01. Next base: position 4,196 of record JBLIDJ010000110.1, on the reverse strand, counting down.
ATTAAAGAAGCTGTTCCAGAAGTTAAAGAGGCGCCAAATTATAAAGTACCCACGTTTGTGTTGGCTGATGTGGCTTGTAATGAATAGCAACTCATGATAGCTGCCTATGCCAAATTTGTTAGTTTCTATCCCTTTCCTACCACCTTGGATGCGTTTGCCAATCAACTTGAGAATTTCAAACAAGGTAAGGGATGCATTCAATTTACTTTTGACCAACCTTTGCTAAAAGAGTTAATTATGGACATAGTAAAATATCGAAGAAATGAATTGCTGCAAAACGATGCTTAACATGCCTTTATGCTAACAAACATGGTATTTAGCCTGTATTAAAACCAGGTTATTAACTGCACAAAAAGTAAGGAATGATTTTAGAGACAGACAGATTAATTTTACGAGGCAATGAAGCTGACCAAAAACACACCCTTGAGCCTACCATTAGATCCTTCCACGAAATGGAGAAGATCATTCAAGAACGAATGGTGAATTATAAAAAATATGGGTATGGCTGATGGGCATTAATATTAAAACCTACCTAGCAATTTCTGGACTGGGAAGGCTTAGCTTACTTATCCGAATTTGACTTAACCGATTTAGGCTAAAGGCTCTTTCCAGAATTTTGGGGACAAGGCATTGCCACGGAAGCATCAAAAGCAATATTGACCTACGGTTTCGAAATCCTAAAACTAAAAAAGGTTGTTGACATTGCCTTAAAAGAGTGTAAAGCATCTATTAAAGTAATGAAAATGCTGGGATGACCTTCGACAAATTTGCCCCATATGAAACTGGTGTAGAAGATCTTGCTTGGTATAGTTGCCAACCCAGGGTTTGATTTTTGGCAAATCTTGATTCCTTCTTAATAAAACTCATTCAATTAATCACATCAATTTATTTGAATTACTGACGCGATCAAGCTGAATTACTTCAAGCACTTGACGCTATTCATCTTAATTCAGTTAGTGTTGTATTAGATTTATTACGATTGCGTGAAATAAGTCACCTAGAAGAATTCATAGATTATCGAGAAAGTCATCCTTTAGTTTAACGCATTATTGAAAGACTTGGCTTTATTCAAATTTCCAATGCTTGAAACTAAATATTTTAAAAAACGTTAAATTTGTATTATGACAGTAGAACAAAGAAAAACAGCATTAATAAATTTAATTACTTCTACCAATAACGAATCGTTATTGATACGAATGGAGGAATTAATTCAAAATGCTAATACTGACATACCCGAGAGTATAAAAAGACTACTAACATTGTCTGCAGAATCTGAAAACATAAAGGAATATTCATCAGTCAGAGAGATATTGAAGTAAATGTCATGACCAAAATTGTATGGACTGATATTGCTGAGCGGTCTCTTATAGAAACTTTAGATTTTATTGAAAATCAATGGGGGTATAACTACACCAATGATTTAATTAAACTAATAGACAAAAGGCTAGATCAAGTAATTAAAAATCCAAGCATTGCTCCCAATCTATTTGGAACAAAACACAAAAGACTCTTAATTCATAAGCATTTGACTATTTATTATGAATTAATTCCAAGTGCGATAAAAGTAATTCTTGTCTGGGATAATAGACAAAATCCAGATAAGCTTGAAAAAAAAATATTAAAATAAAAGTTACGTAAAATGCTGGGATTACGTTTGACAAATTTGCCTCATATGAAACTGGTGTAGAAGATCTTGCTTGGTGTTGTAGCCAACCCAATATGTGACTTTTTGCCTGTCGGCAGGCTACTTTTATGAAAATATATTACCAACAACAAGCATGGTTGTATGTTGCGCCAAATTGAGGATTGTTTTAAGCTTAGTTACATGAAAGTCAACAGGTTTCGAACTTAACTGTTTACTAAAAATTTCATAAATTAGTAGAAATAATGCGTCATGACTAGTCCACAGCTGCAAAAAACAATACTCGACAAAATCCAAGGGCTTTCCCAAGAAGCACTTATGGAAGTATTGGCCTATGCTGAAAAGCTTAATAAAGGCTCAAAAAAAGAAACAAAAAACACCTTGAACCAAGTACTCTATGACTTAGGTAGTCAAGAAACAAAACACCTAGAAGAAGAGTTTATAGATTATCGGAAAAAGTACTCGAAATATTATAGGAAATTGAGTCAGGAAATGCCAAACTATTAATTCCAACAATGGTTTTCGCAGAAATTGGGTGTTTAAGTGAAAAACAGCGGATTGATTCAAATTTAGAGGATGTTCAAAGTTACATTAAGAAGCATCGTATGGTAAACGAAGCTCCATTATTGGTTTCCACCATTTTGGTAGCATTTGAAATTCATGACATTCCAGAATTACACGACAGATTAATTGCAGCAACTTCTGTACAAAACAACTTTATCATCATAACAAACGATCCCAGCATTAGAAACTCAAAAGGAGTAACATCAGTTTGGGATTAATACCCTTTTAATATATTAAAATAAAAAGAGAGCGAATCGCTAACAGTAATCTGAGTCGTTTGGCTAGTGCGTTCTATTTCTTTCATCAAATAGTTAATCCTGTTTTTTGGTCTTGGGTGCGTCGAAAGTAACTCCGTTACTTTTCGCCATGGAAATTTATCGAGCACACTCGAAGTATCTATTTCAATGTCAATGAACGAAGTATCTCGTGTAAGTTTCTGCATCAACATGTTTTGAATGGAATCACTTGAAGATTCAAACTTCTTGAATAAATCAACCATTCCTATTGGGTTTAAGCTTGACTGAATCATTAAGTCTAGCCCTACTAAATCGGCGTTTTTTTCAAATTCTCTTGAAAAAGACAAAGACGAAATCATGTTGCTGTTCTCAATGAGTACAGAAGAGAAACCACCGATGTCGCCTGTCAAGGAAGCCAACAAGAGGTACATGGCCAAATCTTTACTCATTTTCCGGAGAGAGTGTCTTCCATTGATGTGTGCTGTTTCATGCGCCAACAAACCTGCCAGTTCATGTTCATCATCCATAATGTCAATGATGCCTCCATACACCACAATAAACCCTCCGGGCAAAGCAAAGGCGTTGACCATACTCGATTCAACAACCAACACCGAAACATCGTACTCCGATTCATATTCTAAGTGGTTATAGAACTTTTGAATTTGTTCGCTTTTAGTGCTATCGACAGTGAGGTATTGCAAATACGTTTCTCTAAAACTTTTCCCTATGTACGTTTCGTATTCATTCGGGATGCTTCTAGCAATGGTGTCGGCCAAAAACGGCGCACCATAGAAAAAGAACAACAAACTAACCAACACCACTCCTACCGTGGCACTCACCATTCCTTTCCACCCAAAGGCGGCAAATTTGTTGTACGGAGATTGATGAAAACTTGCTTCTGGATACTGCGTTATGAAGTCATCAAAATCGTCGAGACTTTCAAACTCAAGGACTTCATGAGGAAAATCGCCGTATTTTAACGCTCGGTGTGTAGTACGAACATTTATTTTAAGGATGTTCGAAATTTGCCACGTAGAAACGTACCTACCATCATCATCACCCACATATGAAATGTTGATGCTTTCTGCAGCATATGCAATCTCACATGTTCTTCGTTTGGACGTTTTTCCGTCAATAAAATAAGCTTTCACACCCCTTAAAATCCGAAGTCTAAGATATCTGCCATATCGTCGGCAGTAGCGTCAGTGTATGCTTTTTCGGTTTGTTCTACACCGTCAAAGTCAAAACCGCCTGTTAGGGTAACAGATTCTGTAAAATACTTGTGAATCCAAAGTGAGGCTACTGGCCCACCAATCCCTAAAGTAATAATCGTAAAAAGAACTCCTTTTAATAGCACATACAAAAAGTCACCACCTTTAGCATTTGTTTTTAATTGGTAGGTTTTCCCATTTTGTTCAATGGTTGTATTCTCTACATAAAACTTGTAAAACCGAACAATGGCCCATGGAAGATAAATATAGAAGGTAACTGCTACCAATAACATTTGACCAATTGACAACAATAACAAATCTCCACCTGTGGCATTAAACCTTCCGCTTACGTTACCAAATCTGGATGATTTCATCACGTATTTTCTTGCATTAACTTGCAGCCATGAACTATAAATTCCTAAGGTGATAATGGTCAGAAAAAAGTCTCTTGTCATGCTTTTATAAAACACGTTTAAGTCTCCCCTATAACCAAAATGTATGCCTCTAAGGCTGGTTCTAGATAAGCGATAACGCATCATTCCA
>JBLIDJ010000109.1:0-7456 GCA_047634195.1 Flavobacteriales bacterium | reverse complement strand
CTGGAAGCATCCATTTCACTAAAGCATAACATGCAACAGCTACCAAAACGATTGATGTCCAGTTTCCAATGTTTAATGCTTTTTGTACTTGAGCTTCTTTTGCTTCGTTAGAAGAAATTTTAACTAAAAAAGTACCAATGATAGAAATGATGATACCAACACCCGCAATAGCCATTGGCAATAAGATAGGTCCTATTCCGCCAAATGCGTCTTGAATAGCTCCACCCATATCTTCAATAACATAGTTACCCAATACCATGGCAGCTAATACAGTTGCTACATAAGAACCAAATAAATCGGCACCCATACCAGCAACATCACCTACGTTGTCACCAACGTTATCTGCAATAGTAGCAGGATTACGAGGGTCATCTTCAGGAATACCTGCTTCAATTTTACCTACTAAATCTGCTCCAACATCAGCAGCTTTGGTATAAATACCACCACCAACACGTGCAAACAATGCAATTGACTCAGCTCCTAATGAGAAACCAGCTAAGGTTTCCAATACGATAGTCATATCTCCTGTGCTTGTCCAAACACCATCCATAAAGTAATGGAAGAAAAAGATGAAGAAAGTAGTTAACCCTAAAACAGCTAAACCAGCAACACCTAATCCCATAACTGTACCACCACCGAAAGAAACTTTCAATGCGTTTGGCAAACTTGTTTTGGCAGCTTGTGTTGTTCTTACATTAGTTTTGGTTGCAATCTTCATTCCCATGTTTCCTGCCATAGCAGAAAAGATAGCTCCAATAACAAAGGCAACTATAATAAGGTAACTAGTCGTATCCACTACAGAAGCAACACCTGCTAATACGATACTTGCTCCAATAACAAAAAACGTTAATAAACGATATTCTGCTTTTAAGAAAGCTAAAGCTCCTTCATAAATGTGATCAGCTATTTCTTTCATTTTGCCGTCGCCAGCATCCTGTTTCATAACCCATGCCTTTTTTACAAACATATAAAGAAGACCAACAATCGATAATGCGATTGGTAGATAAATTGCAAATGATTCCATAAAATTTATTTCGAATTTTTAAAATTCCCGTTCTTTTAACGGGCGGCAAAATTATTGTTTTTAAGAAATAAAAACAACCCTTATTTTTAGATTTAAAATTTAGCCTTTAACATACATTACTTCTTTCACTGCTTTTACCGTCTTTATAACGTTTGGCATTGCTTCATCAATCAAGGTTGGTGAAAATGCAAATGGTGTGTCGGAAAGACAAATTCTGTGCACAGGCGCATCTAAATAATCAAAAGCATCTTTTTGTACACGGAAAGCTATTTCTGATGAAATAGAAGCGATAGGCCAACTTTCTTCAACAACGACCAAACGATTTGTTTTTTTGATAGAGTTAATGATACAAGGAATATCCATAGGACGGATAGATCTTAAATCAATTACCTCAGCATCAATTCCTTCTTTGGCTAATTCTTCAGCAGCTTCCAAAGCTACTTTCATGATTTTTCCAAAAGAAACGATGGTTACATCCGATCCTACACGTTTCACATCAGCAACACCAATAGGTATGATATATTCTCCATCAGGAATTTCTCCTTTGTCGCCATACATTTTTTCCGACTCCATGAACAATACCGGATCGTTATCACGGATAGCCGCTTTTAACAAACCTTTAGCATCGTAAGGGTTAGAAGGTGTTAACACTTTTAACCCAGGAATATGGGCATAAATGGCTTCAAAACTTTGTGAATGCGTAGCTCCCAATTGACCAGCGGTACCATTAGGTCCTCTAAAAACGATAGGGCAACCAATTTGTCCGCCCGACATTTGTAAGATTTTTGCTGCATGGTTGATAATTTGATCGGCAGCAAGTACCGCAAAATTCCATGTCATGTACTCAACAATGGGTCTTAAACCATTCATAGCTGCGCCCACAGCAATACCGGTAAAACCTAGCTCGGCAATGGGTGTGTCTATGACTCTTTTTGTGCCAAATTCATCTAACATTCCTTTACTGGCCTTGTAAGCACCATTGTATTCGGCTACTTCTTCTCCGAGTAAAAAAACGGTTTCATCTCTTCGCATTTCTTCGGTCATTGCCTCACAAATGGCTTCTCTGAACTGTACTGTTCTCATCAGCTATACTTATTATATAGGTTATAGATTGTCTGCAAAAATAGAAAAAGCAGGACAATAGGATTTTAAATCTTTCTTTTTTTCTTCATTTAGCATAAATAGTGCCTTTTAAAAATTGACAACACACCCTATTATCTCTTTTTTATTTTATGCCAAAATGCTTAGCTTTGCAACCTTGGACATAGATAGACTATTCACTTAATATCATCGAAATGAAAATTTTAGTTTGTATCAGCAAAGCTCCAGATACAACCACCAAAATTGCCTTTACGGATAATGACACCAAATTTAATGAAGATAAGGTGCAATTTATCGTTAATCCTTATGACGAATGGTACGCATTGGTTAGAGCAATTGAATTAAAAGAAGCGCTTGGTGGTTCGGTAACAACTATAACTGTTGGAACTTCAGCTGATGACCCTACGATTCGTAAAGCATTAGCAATTGGTGCAGACGATGCCATAAGAATTGACACCGAAGCAACCGACGGCTTTTTTGTGGCTAAACAAATTGCCAACTACGCCCAAGAGCATGGGTATGATCTTATATTGTGTGGTAAAGAAACCATTGATTACAACGGATCGCAAGTAGGTGGTATGATTGCTGAATTGTTAGACTTCCCTTACGTATCTACTGCAAGCAAACTAGACGTAGCAGCTACAACTGCCACCATAGAGCGCGATGTACCAGGTGGCGATGAAGTAGTGACATGCGAACTTCCTATGGTAGTAAGTTGTGCTAAAGGAATGGCAGAACAACGTATTCCTAACATGAGAGGAATCATGGCAGCACGTACCAAACCATTAACAGTGGTAGAAGCTTCTGCTGCTGATCATCATACACATATTGCCAAATTCGAATTGCCAGAAGTAAAAGGAGCATGTACATACATTGACCCTGAAAACATGGCAGAATTAGTTGAGTTATTACACAGTCAATCTAAAGTTATATAATCATGGGTGTAGTTGTATTTGCAGACGCGAGCAATGGAAAAATTGTTAAACCAGCTTTAGAAGCGGTTTATTACGCAAGTAAAATAGATGCCAACACTACGGTTGTAACTTATGGTGCAACCAGTGCTGATGAATTGGCTAAATTGGGTAACTACGGTGCCAAAAAAGTCATTGTCAATCGTTCTTTTGATTCAGTTGATTCTGGAAAACTTACTAAGTTGGTTTGTGAAACGGCCTTAGCAGAAAATGCTGATGTGATTGTTTTTGCGCAAGACCCAACAGGTAAGGCCGTTGCACCTCGTGTGTCTGCCAAACTTGATGCTGGACATGTTGCTGGAGCTATTTCTTTGCCTGACACCAGCAATGGTTTTGTGGTAAAGAAAAATGTTTTTTCGGGTAAAGCTTTTGCTCACTACGAAATAAAAACGGCTAAAAAAGTAATCTCTCTTTTGCCAAACTCATTAAAACCAGTTATCTCTGACGCTTCTGCTGAAGTGCTTGAACAAAACACTGATTTGGGTGATGCTCGTGTGAAAGTAATTGAGGTTAAGAAAACCGAAGGTGTCCTTTCGTTACCAGAAGCAGAAATAGTCGTTTCGGCAGGTAGAGGATTAAAAGGACCTGAAAACTGGGGAATGATTGAAGAATTGGCAACTGAATTGGGTGCAGCTACCGCTTGCTCAAGACCCGTATCTGATATCGGGTGGAGACCTCATCACGAACACGTGGGTCAAACGGGTATTGCTATCCGTCCGAACTTATACATTGCAGTTGGTATTTCTGGTGCTATCCAGCACTTGGCTGGCGTAAACGGTTCTAAAGTAATGGTGGTAATAAACACCGATGCTGAAGCACCATTTTTTAAAGCAGCAGATTATGGAATTGTCGGTGATGCCTTTGATGTGGTACCTCGTCTTATTGAGGCAGTAAAAGTTTTTAATGCCAATAAATAATTACTATATTTAGTAAAGTAAATTTTATGGGAGGCCAACTAACTTGTGCTTCCCATCTTTTTGTATGGAAAAAGTAAAACTAAGAATCGTAGGACTGTCTTATAGCCAAACTCAATCGGGGGCTTATGCCCTTGTATTGGGAGAAAATAAAGGTAAAAGAAGATTACCCATTATCATTGGTGGGTTCGAAGCGCAAGCTATTGCTATTCAGCTGGAAGACATGACTCCGACGCGTCCGTTGACGCACGATCTATTCAAAAGTTTTGCCGACTCCTTTAAGATTTCTATCAAAGAAGTACTCATCTACAATTTGGTAGAGGGTATTTTTTATTCAAAACTCCTTTGTGTTCAAGACGGAAAAGAGATTGAAATAGATGCTCGAACTTCCGACGCTATTGCATTAGCTGTTCGGTTTAAATGCCCTATTTATACCCACGAGTTTATTTTAAGCTCTGCCGGAATAGTTATTGAAGTTGACCCAGAAAAAGCAATGACTGAAATGGCGAAAAGGAATCCTGTTAAGCCTGAAAAACAAAAAACATTTTCAGAGCTCGAAGAGCTTCTCAAAGAAGCCCTCGCTGCGGAAGACTACGAAAAAGCTTCTAAACTAAGGGATGAAATTAAGGAAAGAAAGAAAAACGAGCAGTAGTCGCTCTCTGTTTTGTCTTTCCATTTATCTTCTAAATAATCAATGTAACTTCCTTCGTTGGGTTTTCACGGCTAAAATATTTCATGAATTTTAGGCCAATTATCTTTGCCTTACATGAATTATTCGCATGTGTTTTCCGTGGGTAATGTGATAAGAAACCTTCAAAAGGGTGAATGTTAAATAAAACGTGATAAGAAAATCGAAATATCTTTACGCGTTTAATGTCTTATGATAAGAAAACCCAAAAATCTTTACACGTTTATTGAATCGATAACTAAACAAGGCCGAAACAATTATTATGTCAATGAAGCTTTATGGAGTATCATAAGCCTTTAACCCGCATAATCTTGTTAAAGGCGTGTGCTAAGCTTGTTAAAAAACTCTATTGATCATATTAACATAAATCGCTCTAATCTTGTAACTTGCGGTCAAATTTTTGGCATGCAACAATACCTCGATTTATTACAGCACATTCTCGACAACGGCGACCAAAAAGGCGATCGTACTGGCACCGGAACACGCAGTTGTTTTGGTTATCAAATGCGTTTCGACTTGAACGAAGGGTTTCCTGTACTTACTACAAAAAAGCTGCACTTACGAAGCATCATTCACGAATTGCTGTGGTTTTTGAAAGGCGACACGAACATAAAATACCTGCAAGAAAACAAGGTGCGTATTTGGGACGAATGGGCCGATGAAGATGGAAACCTAGGTCCCGTGTATGGTCAACAATGGAGAAATTGGCCAACGAGAGATGGTGGGTCGATTGATCAAATTGTCAACCTCGTTAATAGCCTGAAGACCAACCCAAATTCTCGTAGACATTTGGTATGTGCATGGAACGTTGCCGATGTAGAACACATGGCTTTGCCTCCTTGTCATTGTTTGTTTCAGTTTTATGTAAGCTCTGACGGAAAACTAAGTTGTCAGCTATACCAAAGGAGTGCCGACACGTTTTTAGGCGTTCCCTTTAACATTGCTTCTTATGCTTTGTTTACCATGATGTTGGCACAAGTATGTGATTTGAAGTTAGGCGAGTTTGTACACACCTTTGGCGATGTACATTTGTACAACAACCACTTGGAGCAGGCTCAATTGCAGTTGACCCGTACTCCCGGGAAACTCCCACAAATGAAAATAAATCCGGATGTAAAAGACATTTTTGCTTTTACGGGCGACGATTTTGAATTAGTAAATTATGAAGCGCAGCCGCACATCAAGGCTGAAGTATCTGTATAATCACATGAAAATATATCACAACCCACGTTGCTCTAAAAGTAGAGAAACACTAGCCCTTCTTCGTGAAAATGGCGTTGAGCCAGAAATCGTTGAGTATTTAAAAGATCCCATTACGGTGGCAGAAATGAAACGCATAATAGATATGCTAGGCATTAAGCCGTTCGACTTAGTAAGAAAAGGAGAGCCTGTTTTCAAAAAAGAATACAAAACCCTCAACCTAAGCGACGACGAATGGATTGATGTTATGTTAGCGAACCCCAAATTAATTGAACGCCCTATTGTGGTTAAAAACAATTCGGCTGTGCTGGGAAGACCGCCGGAGGATGTATTGAAGCTGGTGTAGAGGTGTTAGGCAGCAGGTGTTAGGTTTCAGGTAACAGGTTGCAGGTGTTAGTTTAGGTGGGGATCATCACACAAATAGTTTGAGTATTCAACATTAATAATTTAAAATTAATCATTATAAAAGTGATGGATTACAGAATAGAAAAAGACACCATGGGCGAGGTAAAAGTACCTGCCGACAAATATTGGGGTGCACAAACAGAAAGATCAAGAAACAATTTTAAAATTGGCCCTGAGGCAAGTATGCCTTTGGAAGTGATTGAAGGCTTTGCTTTTTTGAAAAAAGCGGCTGCTCATGCCAACTGTCAGTTGGGAGTTTTGTCTGCTGAGAAGCGCGATTTGATTGGCGCGGTATGCGACGAGATTTTGGCTGGAAAACACAACGATCAATTTCCATTGGTTATCTGGCAAACGGGTTCTGGTACACAGAGCAACATGAACTGCAACGAGGTTGTTTCCAACCGTTCTCATGTTATTGCTGGCAACACTCTTGGCGAAGGAACTCCTTTGGTTCACCCAAACGATGATGTAAACAAATCACAAAGTAGCAATGACACGTTTCCTACCGGAATGCACATTGCTTGTTACAAGCGTATTGTAGAAACCACCATTCCTGGGGTTGAACAATTGAGAAATACACTACACGCCAAAGCACAAGCCAACATGGGTGTGGTAAAGATTGGCAGAACACACCTAATGGACGCAACACCGCTTACCTTGGGTCAAGAGTTCTCAGGTTATGTTTCGCAGCTTGACCATGGCTTAAAAGCGCTTAAAAACACTTTGCCACACATGGCTGAATTGGCTTTGGGTGGAACAGCAGTTGGAACCGGAATCAACACCCCTCCTGGTTACGCTGTTTTGGTGGCTGAAAAAATAGCGGAGTTCACACAGCTTCCTTTTATCACGGCTGAAAACAAGTTTGAAGCCTTGGCTGCACACGATGCTTTGGTAGAAACGCACGGAGCCTTAAAACAATTGGCTGTTAGTTTAATGAAAATTGCCAACGATGTGCGTTTGTTGGCTTCTGGCCCACGTTGTGGTATTGGCGAAATCAGTATCCCGAGCAACGAGCCAGGTTCTTCTATCATGCCCGGAAAAGTAAACCCTACCCAATGCGAAGCATTGACCATGGTTTGCGCGCAAGTGGTGGGTAACGATGTTGCCGTAACTACTGGTGGCATGAACGGACATTTTGAGCTAAACGTATTTA
>JBLIDJ010000108.1:0-7491 GCA_047634195.1 Flavobacteriales bacterium | reverse complement strand
ATATTATGTTTAAATATACCCTTACATTAATTGCTGCTGTTACTTTAATGGCATTTCAGTGGAACACTTCTACTGACTTAGAAAACAAGACACCTGTTGGCCTAACAGTTGGAATAAACATTGGTGACATTGCACCAGAAATTGAAATGGCTGGAATTGATGGTAAAACAATCAAATTATCTTCTTTAAAAGGAAAAGTCGTGCTTATTGATTTTTGGGCATCTTGGTGTGGACCATGTCGCAGAGAAAACCCTAATGTGGTTGCTGCCTATTTAAAATACCACAAAGCCAAGTTTAAAAAAGGTAAGGGATTTGAGATTTTCAATGTTTCCCTGGACCAGAAAAAAGATTCATGGGAAAGAGCCATTAAACAAGACAAACTGTCTTGGGAGTATCATGTGTCAGATTTGAAAGGATGGAAAAATGCAGCTGCTGCAACCTATGGTGTACGCTCTATTCCTACCAATTTTTTAATTGATGCCGATGGTGTTATCATTGCTAAAGGCTTGAGAGGAATCAATTTGCACAAAGTAATGGATGGCTTGGTGAGTAAGCTATAAAATTCACAACAATATTTTAATTTGCCGCAAGTTGGTTGCTGATAAAAAACTAACTTTGCGGCTTTTTAATGCCCATATTTAAAAATCTGCCAAAATGGCTTAAATAATGGATTGGCAAAGTATTTGACTTATGAGGCGAAAATGGTATTCGATGAGCAAAGAGAAAGTGAAAGAGCAAACTGCCAAAGATCCGGCAGTTGAAAATCAACAAGAAGAAGAAACATTAGTTGACAAGCAAGAGGAAACTGTTGAACAACCTAAAGAATTGACGATTGAAGAAAAACTAGACGAAGCCAACAACAAATACCTTCGTTTGTATTCTGATTTCGAGAACTTTAGAAAACGAAATGCAAAAGAACGTATTGAGTTGATAGGAAATGCTTCTGCAGGTTTAATGAAAGACTTGCTTCCGGTGATCGATGACCTTGAAAGAGCCATCGTGAACAATGAAAACAACGAAGACATCGTGAGTGTTAAAGAAGGTTTTAAACTTATCCATGACAAATTCAACCATATTTTAGTTCAAAAAGGATTAAAAAACATGGATAGCGTTGGTACTCCTTTCAACACGGACTTACACGAAGCTATTACCAACATACCTGCTCCTACCGAAGACTTGAAAGGTAAAGTGGTAGATGTAGCAGAAAAAGGATATTACTTGAATGACAAAGTACTTCGTTTTGCGAAAGTAATTGTTGGCCAATAACAACAAAATCATGGCAAAAAGAGATTATTACGAAGTATTAGGTATAGCCAAAAATGCTTCTGAAGCGGAAATAAAAAAAGCTTACCGAAAACTAGCTATCAAGTTTCATCCAGACAAAAATCCGGATGACGCTGCAGCAGAAGATAAATTTAAAGAAGCTGCAGAAGCATATGAAGTGCTGAGCAATGCTGACAAAAAATCACGTTACGACCAATTCGGACATGCTGGCATGGGCGGAGCAGGTGGCGGCGGCGGTTTTGGCGGCGGCATGAACATGGACGATATCTTCAGCCAATTTGGAGATATTTTCGGTGGTGGCTTTGGTGGCGGTTTTGGTGGTGGCGGCGGCGGACGTCGTCAACAACAACGTGTGCGTAAAGGTTCTAACCTTCGCATTAAGGTAAAGTTGGAGTTACACGAAATTGTAAACGGTGCTACCAAAAAAGTAAAAGTTAACAAACTGGTACAAGCCGACGGAGTTGAGTTTGACACCTGTAACACCTGTGGTGGTGCTGGTCAAGTAAACCGCATAAGCAATACCATACTTGGTCAAATGCAAACAACTAGCACTTGTCCTACATGTAATGGCGGTGGTAAAAAAATTACAAAACGCCCAAGTGGTGTTGACGAAAACGGATTGAAACGTCAAGAAGAGGTTATCTCTATTGAAATTCCTGCGGGTGTTGAAGAAGGTATGCAACTGAGCGTATCGGGCAAAGGTAACTCCGCTCCTTTTGGCGGTGTCAATGGCGACTTATTGGTGTTGATTGAAGAAGCTGAACACGACAGCCTAAAACGTAACGGAAACAACCTTCACTACGATTTGTATATCAATTTTGTGGATGCTGCCCTAGGCGGTGATGCTGAAATACCGTTGGTGGACAGCAAAGCAAAAATAAAAATTGAACCAGGCACACAAAGTGGCAAGATTTTAAGGTTGCGTGGCAAAGGTATTCCTGAAGTAAACGGATACGGAAAAGGCGACATACTGGTAAACATCAATGTATGGACTCCTCAAAAACTTTCGGAAGCTGAAAAAACAGCACTTTCTAAATTAAGAGATTCTGAGCATTTCAAACCTCATCCTACTAGCAAGGACAAAGGATTTTTTGATCGCGTTAAGGAGATGTTTAATTAAAACATATTCTTTATTATTCTTACTTAAAAAGGTCTTGCCAATACTAGCAAGGCCTTTTTAAGTTAAACATTTAGCCTAACCAAAAAAGCGACCTTGAACTCATAGTAATCTAAGAGTAATTAGTCAGTAGTATTTAGTATTTTAGACTTATGGAATTGAAAACAACATATAGCTTAAGTCAATTGAGAGACTATTCTGCGTTATTTTCTAGAAATTCCGCATCAGAATGGCTGAAAGGTAATTTCACCACAATCGATTACAAAATAGCAAGATATGACACTGACTGGTTAAACCGAAAAAACAAGTCTTATTCAGATTATTTAAAATATGTCTATAAAGTATTAGAAAAGCATTATAAAAATGAATACATTTTAAAAAATGCTTTTCTAAACCAATGGTTAATTAAAGAACTTGGAGAATCAAAGTCTCAGGTATTCAATGAGTTTAGAGTCGGAAATGCTGTTGCTGATTTAGCAATGTTTAATGGGATTTCAAAGGTTTTCGAAATAAAAACTGAATTGGATTCAGATAAAAGATTAGGTACTCAATTACGGTATTACAAAAAGGCCTTTAACCAAATATACCTAATTGTTCCATCATCAAAAGTTGAACAATACAAAAATCATGACAGTACTGTTGGAATAATAGTTTTTGATGAGAACTCAATTAATTCATTTACATGTGTTCGTGAATCTGAAACTAATGATATTGTAGATTTTGAGACAATAATGGACATATTTCATACAGCAGAATATAGGGAGATTGTTAAGTTACACTTTGGTCAACTCCCCAAAATGACTAGCTTTAACCAGTATGATATTTGTAAAAAAATGATTTCCGAAATTTCTCCAGTTCAGTTAAGTAAATATTTCACAGAACTTATGAAGAAAAGAAATTCAAATGGCTCACTATCTTCTAGTACTCATAAGGAGTTTAATCAACTAAGCCTTGCTCTAAAATTAACTGAGAAAAAACGAAAGGATATGATTAATAACTTAAAAGAATCTTTAAACATTTAAGTATGTACTACCCTTTTTTACGTGCTAGGCAATTTGAGCTAATAACCCTTCGAGAGCTTGCAAATGAAGATGCAATTCAAGGCTTTGTAATGCCTATCCTTGAGCCTGTAAAAGAAACTCATAACAATCTAAATTTGGCTTATGATATATTTGAAAAAAAGAATCAACAGGCATATTTAATTCTAAATCCTAAAATAGGAGAAATATCTGGGGATGGAACACATTACCTTAATTATCTTACGGAAAAAGGAAACGGTGTTTTTCTTCCTGCCTTTAAATATCACTCAAATGGAAAGTACATTTCAGATGTTATTAAAAAGCATAAACTAGATAAGGTCCTGATTATTTGTTCAAATGATGTAGACACAAATAACTCTGATTTCATATCAGTTGCAACAAACAAGGCAGTTACATCTTTTGACGTTGAAGATCCTGGTAGAAATAGGTCTTTAAAAAAATACATTATTGGATTAAAAAAGGCATTTATTAGACTGGATGATTTATTTGAGCGTCAGCAAAGAAATAGTGACTTCTTGAATTTTGATGCTCGAATGTTTTCTGAAGAGCATTTATATTATAAAGAAGAACAATATGAAGGATTTTCAGATTACACGACTCTACCAAGTGATTTCATTGAAGGGGGTAGCACTCCGAGAGCAGTTGTCATTCACTTAACTTATTTGGATAAGGAAAATCAGATTTGGATAAGACATTTCACCTCAACTACAAATGACTCAATCGCCAATGTTCAAGGTAAATTTTCGCAAGCAGCAGAAAAAGCAGTCAAGTTTTGTAGAGCAAATAGTATAAGTAATTCTGCACTTGAAGAATTATTCCGCCATTATGATGACGGACATTATCCTGGGCTTGGTACAGTTAAAAAAATCTCCATAAAAAACCATCTTTTAGTAGTTGTTGATTATTTGAAAAGAAAGTAAGCTATGTTGGTATGTGAAAATTGTTTTTCAGATAAAGAATTAAAAGCTTTTATCCAATCTAGCGGGACTAAAAAAGAATGCAACATATGTAAATCAACTGATTCATACACAATCGATTTAATTGAATTACTTGACTTTTTTCAGGGATTATTGGACAACTTTAAAAGAACGCCAAATGGCACTACTTTACAATCAAAAATCTTAGAAAATTGGAGCTTTTTCTCTTCTCATAATTCAGCAGAAAAGGTTTTAAATTTTGTAATCCCAAAAATAAAATCTGACATAGAAAACGCTGATGATTTAGTGGATTACACAGAGGACATAACTGCTAATTACACATACTGGAACACACTGAAAGACACACTGAAGTGGGAAAGACGATTTATACCTGATATTGAAATAATAAAAGAATTTGGATGGGACGGATTTTTCAACACTCAGTTTGAGTTGACACCCAAAATTGAACTTTACCGTGCACGAGTTCATCATCAAAGTGGTATGAATGCTTATGCTCCTAATGAAATGTTATGTCCTGAATCAGTCAAAGCTAACGGGGGAAGGGCAAACCCGTTAGGTATACCCTTTTTATATTTATGTGACAACAAGGACACTGTGCTTTATGAAGTTAGAGCTTCCTATTTAGATGAAATAAGTGTCGGTGAATTTCACTTAAAAAATGAGGTTGGGTCAATTAAAATTGTTGATTTTACGGAGGATACTTTTCTTTTTCAATCAGAGAATAAAATATCTGACACCATAAAGTCAAAACTGTTAAGGGATAAGATTAGTAGGGATCTATCCAAACCTATGAGAAGGTACGATACTGAAGTTGAGTACATTCCTACTCAATTCATTTGTGAGTATATTAAAGTTTTTACAGGTGCAAGTGGGATTCGTTTTAATAGCTCACTTGACCCAAAGGGAAATAATCTTGTGATTTTTGACCAAAAAATAATGGAATGCACCAATGTTGTTTTGAGAAAAGTAATTAAAGTAGTTCTCAAGGCAGAAGAAATAAAACAAGAATAACTTTTCAGATAGCTATTCTGAAAGTGGTTTTGTATTATTACTCATACATCCTCAAAAACTTTCGGAAGCGGAAAAAACAACCTTATCTAAACTGAGAGATTCTGAGCATTTCAAACCTCATCCTACAAGCAAGGACAAAGGATTTTTTGATCGTGTCAAGGAGATGTTTAACTAGCATTCAAACATATATTTTAAAAAGCCTGCTTTTCTCTAGAGAAAAGCAGGCTTTTTTATGCGCTCATATTTTTCAATCAAGCAAGGCACTACATCTCTTTCCTTACAATAATTAACTCACGCCCCCCTTGCTCTTTTTGGGTATTTACAGCATGCTGAAGCATCGTTTCTTGTTCTTTTAGCATGCTTTTTATAGTCGCTTCATCTTCAGTTCCATCAGCATACATAAAAGATAAGGAAGGCTGAAAATTCATAAGATCGTTGTCTAAAAACTGCCACGTTTTTATTTTTATTTCATCGGCTATGGCCATAAACCCTATTTTTTTTCTGTTTTGGTTTATCATATGTTTTTCTTCCTTGTTATATTGGATGAAATACATCAAACTGTACAGTCTAATACCATTAAAACTGCCATAGTACAAACCTTTTTCTTTTAGTTTTTTACTCACCAATGTATCTGGTGAATTATGCGCTCCATCTATGATGCGTACAAAACGTCGAACATTCATTCTACCTTCTAGTTGTATGCTCTGCAAAGGTTTTATCCAATCTGTGTTACCATTAGACGCAGCGTGTGAGATGACTGTTTCAAGATTATTAAAACATTCATGGCAATCAAATTCATTGAGTGCTTTATCTTGTAGTAGAACCAACAATTTCTCCATGTTTGTTTTATCTACCTGTAGAATTCTTCCTCCTAAGACTGATTTATAAGCATCTATACCATATCCAAGCACCTGCCGAACAGAATCGCGAATACCTTGATCGTTTTTTAAAAGCTCTTCAAACTCATTAGCATGTTTATATTCTTCTTGCTTGACGGGTTCCGTGTTGTTGAAATGATCAATGATATCATTGAGGTAAGGCAATTCCCCAAATTTGGGGTAAGCAAGTGACATATTCTTTACATACTCTTCACCTGACATATCTGTTCCTTTCCCTCCACTAGTTTTTAAATAGTGTTTTATGATTTTCTCATCTCCTGTACCATAGTTGAGTTCTATTTGCATGGCTTGGTAAAGATCATATGCAAAAGCTTTTTGAACTTTAAAAGCTTTGGCATACAACTGCGAGGCTTTGCTGTAATTGCCTTCAACAAAAGCCAATTGCGCCTTCGTGATGATTTGGTAATACGACTGGTTGTTTTGTGCCATACTGCTCATCACGAAACATACCTGAAAAATAATTGCGGTCAATAATTTCATGTTTGTAGGTTTTAATCCATGACTTATATGTTACTTTTTAATGATATTAACTTGACTTTGTGTGTATTCACTAGAAAATATAAGCACATAATGGCCCGCGTGAAGGTGAGAAACATCTACTTCTTTAGTTCCAATTTCATAGTTTAAATCATGCTCTTTTCCTGTAGCATCATACAATTTAACATGAGTGACATAATTTACATCTATAAAATCTAACATTAATATATCTACAACAGGATTGGGGTACACGTTGATTTCATGTCCATTCAAACTAAGTGATGATACATTATCAACTATTGAACATGAGGAATTGTAACTTGGATGACTAGTTGCATATGTTGGTACATTATCTTTTTGCTGACATAATAAAACAGGGTTAATATTTCCTAAAACAGCTTGATCATGATAAGCAATGCCAATATTCGTTCCGACACCTTCAATCATTTCAAAAAACACTTCATCCTTGTCATTTACCATAAAATTAAAGTACAGATGTTTTAGCCCTACATTAAAAGAAACGCTGTCTACAAATATTGTTTCATTATTAAATAAGAAACTATCACCAACATTTAATGACATATTATAAATTAGGTACTCGGTGTTATTGTTTGGCAAGCTATACCAAGCTTTACCTGAAACAATATCTTCTTTCACATAAATTTCATGCATAAAAAAATCTGCCCTATAGTAATCTACTTTGTGATACCATTCACTATTTACTA
>JBLIDJ010000107.1:0-7512 GCA_047634195.1 Flavobacteriales bacterium | reverse complement strand
ATTACGCTGGCGGAAAAGGACCTATTATTGTTGCTACTAATGAAATTATAATTTGACCACAACACTTTCATTTATTTTATAATATAGACTTGATATGAAAACACATCTTACAAAAACATCAGAAGGAAAAAAGCAACAAACTGCTGCTGCACATCGAACTGAGCAAACAACACCAGATAATGGTATTTCCTTAGTAGACAATCGTTCATCAGCAATTATTCAGCAAAAACAAATAGCTCAATTATCAGGTAAACATCCTAAAAAAGCTTTTGGTACTGGGAAAGGACGTAAAGATCCTGGGCACGGAAATGTAAAAAGTAAACAACATGCCGCCGCTAGAGCAAGAGGTGATGCCCAACGAGAGCGAAGATTGCAGGCACAAAGAGCTGCCGCCGCCGCCAAAGCTGCTAAAAAGAAATAATATATCTATATATGCTAAAAAAACACCTGAAACCTCCTCTTATATTTAATAGATTACCATTCAAAGTAAGCATTAAAGTTGCAACACCTTAAATCATAATTATTGTACATGAAAACACATCAAACTAAAAAATCAGCAGAAAAAACGCACCAAATGGCTGCGGCACATAGAGTTGAGCAGACATCTAAAAATGATAGTATTTTGTTGCAGGACAATCGTGCATCTACCATCATTCAACAAAAACAGATAGATGCTATACAATCCAACACTCCAATTCAAAAAAAGGAAAATAACACAGGTTTGCCTGATACTTTAAAATCAGGAATGGAAAATCTTTCTGGTCATTCTTTAGATGATGTAAAAGTGCATTACAACTCTCCAAAACCTGCGCAATTAAACGCACATGCGTACGCACAAGGAAGCAATATTCACCTAGCTTCTGGTCAAGAAAAACACTTGCCGCATGAAGCTTGGCATGTAGTACAGCAAAAACAAGGACGTGTTAAACCAACGACCTCGGTTAATGGAATGGCAGTAAATGATAATATAGGATTGGAAAAAGAGGCTGATGTAATGGGAGCCAAGGCTTTAAAAATATAAAATGGCAAATCCTCTAGAAATCCAAAAGACGATGCATCGTGCTGAAAAACGAATTAAATTAATTTTTGAAAAAGACGAACGTTTGATTCAGAAAGTAAGAACAATTGAAGCGTGTAGATGGAGCGCAACAATGCGTTGTTGGCATGTACCTGATACCGAAAGCAGCCTCGCTACTATTAAACAACTCTTTCCCAATCACAGCAGCCTTTTCGATAAAACTAGTAAACAAAAGGAAAACAAACCGCTACCATCAATAACAAATCCAACGCATTCTCTAGTTCCTCCATTATTTACAGAGCAAATGAAGATAAAGCGGTATCGTGAAAACACCATAAAGACTTATTCTTCTGTGCTTCATACTTTTTTTACGCACTACAAGAATTCTAAACCACAAGCCATCACAGAAGAACAAATAAGAAAATACATGTTATTCTTAGTAGAAAAACGAAACATCAGTGCTGCATATCAAAGGCAAGTGGTCAATGCGATTAAGTTTTACTATGAAAAAGTACTTGGGAGAGAACTAAACCCAATGAATGTGCAGCGACCAAGATCCTCAAAAAAACTTCCAGTAGTCTTAAGTGAGCATGAAGTAAAAACGCTATTGCAACAAGTTACCAACCTAAAACATACATGTATTTTATATGCTATTTATGCTGCAGGTCTAAGAAGGTCTGAAGTAATAAATTTAAAGCTTACAGATATAGATTCTGAGCGTAATTGTATTGTAATAAGAGATGCCAAAGGAAACAAAGATAGAAATACGATTCTAAGCAAAAAACTTTTGGTATCGCTACGAACGTATTACCAAGCCTACAAACCCAAAATCTATTTATTCGAAGGAGTAAAAGGGGGGAAATACTCAGTAACCAGTATTCGGAAAATATTTGGAAGAGCATTGGTTCTTTCGGGAATAAAAAAGGATGCACACCTTCATACGCTTCGGCATAGTTTCGCAACTCATTTATTAGAAAGAGGTACAGATTTGCGATATATCCAGTCTTTACTAGGACACAGTAGTAGCAAGACTACCGAAATATACACGCATATTACTTCTAAAGGATTTGATACAATTAGTTCGCCACTAGATGAAATGAATTTAGAAATATAATGGCTCTTTATTCCCTAAATCGGGTGTTAAAGAGCAATGAAATGATAATGATATAGTTTAAATAAAGTCCACCAGAAAATCTGGTGGTTCATTTTCGATTGTTATAGGCAATAAGAAAAGCCTACAACAATCACAAAAACAAATTTAAAAAAGATTTGAGACATGTATGCACAAGTAGAGAAACCAAAAGAGAATAAAAGCCGAGCGGTTGCTAATTCTGTTGCTCAGAAAAAGAGTAATGGGAATCAAGGTTTTGGGTTTGTTGATAATCGACCTAAAATATCAGAACTAAGCATGCTCCAAAAGAAGATGAAATCGAAGATACCGATTCAAAGGAATGGATATGACGCAGACATTGAGGATAATGATGTTGATGATTCAAGACCTTTGACGTTTAATAACCTTGAACAACTTCTTAATGGAAGGCTAGGCAATAATTGGTGTTATGTTGGGGGCTATGCATGTAACTTATGGTTCCAAAAATATGGATTGGATGGTGACCCCGTCGGGGATATAGAGTTAACAGTGGCTTCGGATCAAATTGAAAGCATAAATAGAGAAATACGAAAGATACCGGATATTTGGGATGATGAGAGCCCAGATATTAATGGGTTGACACTCACAATATTTTCCGGAAATGAAGATGAAGGTGTTCGTGAAGGGACAACTGTTATTCTATCTCCTGAAAAACTAATAGGGATTTATAATAGGACACTAATGGGCGCGACAATGAAAGAAATGATGGGAACATTGACTCCAGAGGAAAAAGAGAAAAACATAAAAAGAAAAGGGCGAGTTGATAAGCTTCAGGAAGTTTTGAGGTTGCGAAATTGATGGTCGAAACCAATAAGCCTATAACATTCAATAAATCCAATTTAAAAGGTTTGAGATATGTATGAACAAGTAGAGAAACCGAAAGAGGTTAAAAGTAGGTCGGTTGCTAATTCTGTTGCTCAGAAGAGAAGTGTTGTAAAGCAATGTGTTGGATTTGTGGATAATCGGACAGAGATGATGACACAGAGAAAGAAGCAAGATATTCTCCAACTTTCAGTAAGCAATAAATCAGGCGAAAGATGCCAGAAGGGTGAAATAGATTCAACTGCTGTGCAGTTGCAATCGGACGGTAAAGCTATTGAAAACACCTTAGCCTTATCCAATTCAAAGGTTATACAAAAATGGGCACCTGACGCTGCGACAAATTGTCGTCTAAGTACTTTAGGTAATGTAGCAGTTGATCAAAGGACGCAAACATTATATGCAACCGCTGCTGTAATCGCTGGTTCTAATGTTGCTTTGGCAGCTAAAAAAAGTACCGTACGATTGATTGCAGGAGCTGCTGCACCTGGAGGACTCTTGGTTGTGAATATTGCCTTTCACGGGGTAAAATTAAAAACAAGTGCGGAAGAAGACGGTGGTGCGCAGCATATATCTTTATCAGCAGCAAGGGTCGTTGATCCGCTGTTTTTATGGGCCGATTGCAGTAAGTCTTCGGCGGAAGTCAGTGGCTCCACTTCAGATAATCGCTCCGGAGATAAAGTAATGACTTCACAAGGACCTAAGTCAGGAGAAATTATGGAAGGGTTAACTGGCCAAGAAACGGAAGCCTCTGCTTCAA
Organism: Flavobacteriales bacterium; assembly: GCA_047634195.1. Lineage (GTDB taxonomy): Bacteria > Bacteroidota > Bacteroidia > Flavobacteriales_D > Luteibaculaceae > JBLIDJ01. The sequence goes on along the minus strand of JBLIDJ010000107.1, from coordinate 3,765 downwards.
AATTTGCTAATGCAATGTACATCACTTCCATGGATAAATTTCTTCAGATTCACTGTAGAATGCACTCTGCTTTTCTTAAAGAGGGAATACACTACGTCCAAAAAACGGGTAGTTTACGATGGAGTGCACTACCGCTCGGAAGAAACACAAAATTTAAGGATGACAACGAAATGAAGCGAGCGGGCTATAAAACAGAGATTCCTAAATCTTCAGGGCCAAGAGCTCGATATCTTTACGAATCATTAGGGGCTATCGGGAAAGAAGTCTTTGATGCGTATAATGGCATTAATGATTTTGCAGCACCTAATGTTGGTGATTCCTACACAATGGCAACTGAACATGCTAATCCGGCTTTTACAAAGGTTGGGGGGAAGCGCACTTGGCTCTATCACTATGCCGGAGTAATAATTGTTGATGGTGACGACCGCGTTACCCTTGAGAATTATGCAGTTGATGGTCAAAAGAAATTGGTAAATAGTGATTGGGGTTTCTACATGTATGGTACGAAAACGGTGCCAGGGGCACCTGCCAATGGTGCAACTTTTAATGAAGAACACTTGGCGACCGGAACACATGGTTCAAGAGCTACAGCGATGACTGTTGAAAACGCCTGATATTAACCGTCTATCAAGCCGCAATCGATATAAGCCCATAACAAAACCTAAAAAGCCATTGAAAACGTCTTTTAGCCCAATTGTTATAGGTAACTTAAAATAGCCCCCAGCGTAGCGTCTCGCTACGTTCGAATTAGCGCTTCATCTTGCCGCATTAAAGCGTTTTTTGTTCATTTTAGATGATGTCAGCATAATGTCAGCAATAAGTTGATTTTTAAAATCTTACAAATTTTTAGGGCTTGACAATTTTATAAAGGCGAGTTGTTTTTACCTATAATTTTTAACAGCCAACAAGGTTAAATTGTACACAATGGTAGACCGGCGAGGTATTTTGTTGTGGTCGCCTGCTATGCCGTGCGCACGGTGTGAGGGTATGATAATCACCGCTTTGTCGCCAACAGATAGGTACTGAATAGCTTCGTGTAAGCCACTTTCAACATCGTCGTATTCAACTAAAAACTCGTCAGGCTTTCCGGGTTCTGTTTTGTAACATTCTGTTCCATTCAGCAAACTTATCGTGTAAGCTATCACGGCTACTTTGCCTTTTTTGGCTTTTTGTTGTCCATTGCCTTTTTCGTAGATAGCTAGTTCAACTCCTGTACCTGTTTTTATGGTGTTTAAAGACTTTCGTTTCACAAAATTCTTAATGTCCAAGGCTTCCAACCGTAAAAACCGTTTGTTGACGGCTTCAAGCTCTTGTTGGTTGATAGGAGATTTTTGTTCCACTTGTTTTTGCTGGCAAGAACAATGAATAAATCCTATGAACATCAGGGCAATTAAAACGTTTTTCATGCGTACAATTTTGTAATATTTTCTTTTTCTGCGGCTATCACTGTTTTCACTTTGTTTATGGTTTCCTCCATGCTTAGCTTGGAAATTCCTCCAGCAGCATTGGTGTGACCTCCTCCTTCAAAATTTGCCCTAGAAAATTCATTGACAGAAAAATCACCGGTAGATCGCATAGACATGCGTATCTCGTTGTTTTGTTCTCTTAAGAAAAAAGCAATTTCTACTCCTTCAATAGACAACACGGTATTGACCAATCCTTCGGTATCTCCTTTACCAGCTTTGTATTTGTACAAATCTTTTTGGGTAAGGTGAATAATACCTGTTTTTAATTCGGGTAGTATTTCCAATCGCTCCGAGATGGCAAATCCTCTTAATTGTAACCTGCTTAAACTATTATTGTCATACACTTTTCGGTGTATTTCATCTTGGTCTAATCCCAAATCCAACAAGTTGGCAACAATACGATGGGTGATAGGTTTTACAGATTTGAAACGGAATGAACCTGAGTCAGTCATGATACCTAGGTAGATGGCTTGGCATGCTTCGTATGACAATTGTTGATGCACTTCAAGCGCTTCAGCAAATTCGTAAATAAGTTGTGCTGTTGAGCAAGAACCAGTATCGGAATACGTGTATGTTGCAAAATCGCCTGGAGCTTGGTGATGATCAATCATCACTTTAACAGCTTTTGAAGCTTCGAGGTATTTACCCACATTAGCCGCTCTATGAGGAATGTTGTAATCGAGTGCAAAAATAATATCGGCGTTCATCAATAAATCTTCCGCCTTTTTTTCATCAGCTTCCGCAACCACCACTTTAGAAGCGGAAGGTAACCACTTCAAGAATTCAGGAAATTCATCAGGAACTATCATGGTGGATGAAAGGCCTAAACTTTTTAATACTTCTGCCAAAGCAATAGAAGAACCTATGGCGTCACCATCGGGTGATTTGTGGGCTGTAATAACAATGTTTTTGGATTTTAACAGCTCGCTTTTTAAGGCATTAATATCACTTTTTTGGTAGATAGGATTCATTCTTAAAGTTTCTTTACAAATTATTAATGCACTTAGATGGGTGCAAGATTGATTTTTTATATTTTTGCACAAAATTTCAACAAATATATTTTAAAAAAATGGCAAGTAATAGAACTTTCACCATGATTAAGCCAGATGCTGTCGAAGCAAAGAACACTGGAAAGATTATTGACAAAATCATTGAAAGCGGTTTCAACATCGTAGCAATGAAATATACTCAATTGAGCAAAGCAGATGCTGAAGCTTTTTATGCAGTACACAGTGAGCGTCCTTTTTATGGCGAATTGGTTGATTACATGAGTGCTGGAACTATTGTTGCTGCTATTCTTGAAAAAGACAATGCTGTTGATGATTACAGAACCTTAATTGGTGCTACCAATCCTGCTGATGCTGCTGAAGGTACTATCAGACAAATGTTTGCTACTTCTATTTCAGCTAATGCTGTTCATGGTTCAGATAGCGACGAGAATGCAGCTGCTGAAGGAAGCTTTTTCTTCTCTGCTAGAGAAATGCATTAAGAGACTCAACATATTTAAAAAGCTGTATGCCATTGGGAATACAGCTTTTTTTGTGCCTTATAAATCCTATTTTTCTTTTTCTAGTTGATACAAACGGGTGGGTAGTGCAATGACGGTGTAATTCGTGTCGGGACTATCGGTGAGTAGCGAAAGCTTGTAAGGATATGTTTGTCCAGACCTGTCGGTACTAACGCCATAATATCGTTTTAGGTAACCCATCATAGTCCAGTCTTGGTGCACAGAAGGGGCAAGCATGGCATCTGTAATGTTATTTTCTTGAAAGTAAACTCCCAACACATCCGCATCTTTTATCAGTTTTTCGTTTCTCAAATAATTAGACGCATTGATAAAACAAAAAACGATGGCTAAACTCATTACAACGATAGAGAAAGCCTTAAAAACAGTGGTAAATTTTTTTGTGGCTATCTCATATAAATGTTCAAGGATAGCACTCATCATCAATGCTCCGGCAATAGCGAAATATGGAGTACTTGGTACGAGGTAAAAACTCAATTGTTTTGGGCTGACAATAATAGGTAAGGAAGCCATGAATCCTAGCAAAACAAAACACAAAGCCCATTGCTGCGTTGGCTTATTGGGAAGTAATGATTTCCATTTTTTTACATAAATAATGGAATAGCTCAAGACTAATAAAATCAGGATAGGCAATGTCTCGTTGAGTAATACTTGCAAAATCCAAGTCCTGGAGACAACGGCTCTGTTACCCGCTAAACTTTCTACTACTTGTGTGTTTATGTATGCGAGCGTCGATTCCCAAGCGGTTTCATGAAGACCAAAAAACACGAAACA
>JBLIDJ010000106.1:0-7587 GCA_047634195.1 Flavobacteriales bacterium | reverse complement strand
TAACAAAAGATGAGCTTCAGAAACAGCTTGGTCGAGTACTTTTCTGTATCCTTTTTCAGCGGCTTCGGTCATTTTTGATTTCAGTATCGTACCTGCTCCACCGTGAATGGCTATCGCTATTTTTTTCATGTGACTTTTCAGTTTTATACAATCAAAGATAATGCAACACATCGTTTTTTTTAATTTTTTTGCTTCTTAATAATGCGCTAATTTCTTCTGTATATGCTTTACATCTTGAATTACGCCCATGACAAAGATGTGGCACATATTTCCAGTTAAAACGTTATTATAACTAAGTTTGCACTATGATAAATATTGGCACATTTCAAACACTTACCATTTTAAGGTTAACCACTCCAGGATTGTTTTTAGGAGACGATGAAGATAACGACATCTTACTTCCAAATATATACATTCCAGAGACCTACGAGATTGGTGATGAAATTGAAGTCTTTATTTATACGGACTCTGAAGATAGACCTATTGCAACTACGCTAAAACCAATTTGTCAGATAAACGAGTTTGCTTTTTTGAAAGTAAAACAAACGTCAAGCCCTGGTGCCTTTTTAGATTTGGGGTTAGCCAAAGATTTATTGGTACCAAAATCTCAACAAGCCTTTGATTTGTATCCAGACCAAACCGTTTTGGTTTACGTATATCTTGACACGATTTCTAACAGAATTGTGGGTAGCACCAAGTGGAGAGGTTTTATCAAGCCAGAATTGGAAACCTTTGAAGAAAACCAAGCCGTAAAAGCCTTGTTGTACGAAGAAACAGATTTGGGTTTCAAAGCAATCATAAACAACAAGTCGTTGGGAATGTTGTACAAAAACGAAATTTTTGATCGTGTAAAACCAGGCGATTTACTCGATGCATTTGTCAGTAAAATTAGAGAAGATTACAAACTTGACCTTAGACTAGTTGGAAACGGCTACGATGCACAAATAGACAAAAACACACAAATCGTTTTGGAAGCATTGCAAATCAACAATGGCTTTTTAAGACTTACAGACAAAAGTAATCCGAAAGAAATCATAGCCTTATTGGGTATGAGCAAAAAGTCATTTAAAAAGACGGTAGGAAGCTTATATAGACGCCACAAAATAGAAATGGAAGCTGATGGTATAAAGCTTGTAGGATAACCCCTACGTAGCTTTATTGCCTTATCGTACTATCAACTGCTGCGTAGAAACATTGTTTTCAGTCACAAATTCTATTACATATAGTCCTGCGGGTAATTCATTGGTACTTAAACGATACTGACGTTGGCCTTGCCAAATTTCCGATTGCACCCGTTGACCAAAAGAATTTCTGACATGAACATGTGTTAAATTATAGGAATTCACCTTAATAAAAACATTTTCTCCTGAAATCACGGGATTTGGAAACAATGAAAATTCATGGTTTACAAAAGAATGATTGTATGTATCAGTAATTTCATAATCAGTGATTTCGCCAAAACAGTTAAGCTCTGTGGTATTCAAACAAATTAAATCGTAGTCAATATTTTTTTGCTCATCTATATTTATGACAACAAAGTTATCTTCATCTCCTTTTCCCATGCCACTGGCAATGAAAGTAATATTGTCGTAATTGTCATACATAAAGTCACTTGCCCAACTCGCTGCTCCTAGATCTCCTGCACACATCACAACCTCGTTGCTTAGTGCATGAAAACGGGGTTCTACTTCCGTCCAAAAATTAAAACCTGGGGTTCTGCCTTCAAACGAATTAGGTTTTACATTTCCATATAATTCCGTTTTTTCAAGCCATAATAATTGATGAAAAAAAACAAAAATTCTATCTACACTATTTGCATTTACATCTAGCACAGAATCAATGAAGCTTAATTGCAATTCATTAATATTCCAACCATAACCATTAGCATTGAGTATTAAAAACAAATCGTTTTGAAAAACAAAATCAGAATGTCCTACCCCATATCTATTAATATATTCGGTCGTAAAGCTTCCGTCGTGGTTTCCTGGTGCAAAATAAACCGGCATACCTAAGTCAGTGACATCGGCATCAATTTCATCCCAGTCTTGAGCGGTTGATTGTTTGACAATATCTCCTGTGAAAATACCAAATTTTATTTCTGTTCTATTTTGTATGTATGTAAATTTTGCTTTAAAGGGTGGGTGAACTCCTGCATTATCAACACCAGGTTTGCCATACGTATGTCCTGCAATAAAAAACGAATAAGGAACTGTTTGAGCATTACCATAGACAACTAATAACACAAAAGCGAGTGAACTGAAAAAGGATTTCATAGATGAGCTTATAATGATGAATATAATTACCTGTTTTTTTTATAAAAATAACATTTTTTCAATTACAAATTAGAGTGAGTAAATGTAACTTTACGCTTCTATTTCAGCAATTACTTGACATACAAAATTATTACTCTTATTCAGAATTTATGTGGTTAGAAAACATTAACAAAAGAGAGATCGTACTGGCATCCAAATCGCCACGACGAAAGGAATTACTTGAAAAAATGGGCGTTACATTTGAGGTAATCACTAAATCTGTGGATGAAATATTTCCAAACAATCTCGCACCCGCTAATGTGGCCGAATATCTCAGCAAGTTAAAAATGAATGCCTTCGACTTGGAAATCAAGCAAGACAAAACCGTCATTACGTGCGACACCACTGTAGTGATTGACAAAGAAGTGTTAAACAAACCTAAAAGCTCAACCGAAGCTAAAAGAATGCTCTCCAAACTTAGCGGAAATCAACATTCTGTTTTTACGGGTGTTTCTATTAAAAATAGAGAATTTCACGTTTCCTTTACGGATGAAACCAAAGTTACCTTTGAAAACATAAGCGCAGCCGAGATTGACTATTACATTGAGCAATACCAACCATTCGACAAAGCAGGGTCTTATGGAATACAGGAATGGATAGGACTTGTCGGCATTAAAAAAATTGACGGCAGTTATTTTACCGTCATGGGCCTACCCACTCATCGCTTAAGAGCCTATTTTAAAACCCTCTTTGCTTAAGCTTTTTACATGTACTGATAAACTACTGGTTACGCTCTGCTCTTTCTAAGTTACTAAGAAGTACTTTATAAATAGCTTCACATTCACTATCCTTTTGTACAATCAGTCTTAGTTGTATGAGGGATTCCATTAATTGAGCTTCTTCGAAAGGTCCTTCCATGTTCTCAACTAAAGTCATGCACTCTACACCGGTGTGATAGTCCTCTTTTAGCGCAACCTCAATAATTGTTTGTAGATAGTCGGAGCAATCTATTCCTGCATTCCAAAGGCAACTCAATAGATTGGTTTTCATCTCAAAGTCATTAGTGCTTGTCACTGACTTAATAATGATATCTGTCCCGTCGGTAGCTTTAAGTGAACCCATAAGACGTTCTATGCTACTGCCTAATTTATTGTCCTTGTTGGCGCACCAAACATCAATTAATGGTTCCAAAGCATCTTTAGTTCCATGCTCTTTTAAATCTTTAACGGCTATCAAAGCTTTGCTCATCTCGTTCGATCTAAGGTCAGCTATTAGTTGGTCTAATTTAGTTGTAGTATTCAAAAAGTTGATTTTTAAAGGTTAAAATTAAGATTAGTTGGATAGCAAAGATAATAATTGTTTCAACTCTGTTTTTTTATCGGATAAACCCTCGTTTGAGTATGCCTGAATTAAGTTATTTAACATACGAACAGCCATATCTAACGGTGTGCATGATTCAAAATATTGTTGGTTATGAGGAACATCTATTCGGTTTAAAAAATCTTCAATTTCTTTTCTATGTAAAATACTTCCTCCCCCAAAACAATTGATGTAAAAAAGAACATCACTATCATAGTCATTAACCAATTGTGCAATATTATGATTGTCGATATAAGCGAGTAAAAAATGATGTGGTAGATTAATACCAAAAATTGGCTCTTCCAACTGATTTGCAATCAACATATACAATATACTCAGTGATAATGGATTTCCTTTTTTGGTTTCAAGAACAGAACTCAAGTAAGAGTTGTTGGGAGAATGATATTTCTTTTTATTCCCTTTAAACCCTAAGGTGTTAAAAATGACATGATTGATAATTCTAACTTTTTCAAGTGCCGTGAGATTTTCATTTAGTTCTATCCAAACTTGTCTACTGATACTTTTTATTTGATGTATGACTGCATCAGTATCTAAATCAGGATATTGATATCTATTAATAATTAGTACACCTTGGAGTAAATCTGTTGCTCCTTCTTGCACCCATGCAGTAAGATCGCGTTTAATTTGTTTGAATTGTATTTGATGGACAATATCCTCAATTCTATCTTGAAATATTACCCCATGTGTATTAAACTCCCAAACGTTCTCTAATGAAGAAATGATAGGCTCGCCAAGTTCAATTAAACGCTCTCTAATCTGCTGATAAATCAACACATCAGGATCATCAATTAAATTGATTAATGCTTTTATTTCCTTTTCGTCAGTTTCCATGTGAGTATGTTTCAACTAAGTTAGTGACCTTAAAGGTGTTTATTAAGTTGTTTGATATAAGTTATAAACGTTAGCTTGTTAACACCGATAAAGCTTCGTCGATTAAACGTATAACTGCTTGTTCGGGTTGCTTATGAAATGTATTATTGTCTCTATTAGCGAGTGCAACACATAATGCACCCACATTGTGTCCTAATTGATTTCCCAAGCTAAACAATGCTGAAGTTTCCATTTCAAAATTTAAAATTCGCTGTTGATTAAACGAAAATTTTTGCCAATCCATGATCCCATTAGCCGGTACATGAGATAACCTAAGTTTTCTGCCCTGTGGTGCATAAAAACCAGGAGCAGTTAAGGTAAATCCTTGGTTTTTAATATGTTTGAATAAATCTGAAAAGTGCTTTGAAGCAGCACTTACATAGGGAGTAATGGGTAAATCTATTTGTTGAGAAAAAGATAAAAGTGCCGCGTGAAATTCAAAATCTGCAAGTGGCTTTTGTTGATAAAACCAATATAAATTATCGAGTCCTATGCTATGAGTGGAAAAGATGAAATCACCCAAGTTCACACTGGGTTGAATGGCCCCACATGTTCCCACCCTAAAAACATTTAATGTTGTATGAGTAGGTCTTATACTTCTAGTTGTAAAATCTATGTTTGCTAATGCATCCAACTCATTCCAAACTATATCAATATTATCGGTGCCAATACCTGTTGATAAAACAGTAAATTCTTTTTGACCGATTCTACCTGTCGCACTAGCAAATTCTCGGTGTTGGTTGGAAAAAAAAGTTTGGTCAAAGTGACTTGCTATAAGACTAACGCGATCAGGGTCTCCAACCACAATAATGTTTTCACAAATTTCGTCTGGAAGCAAGTCGAGGTGGTAAATACCACCTCGCTTGTTTAATATTAACTCTGATTCTGCAATCTGCTTGTTAAGCATTGCTTTCAGCCTTAGGTTTTAACGTTCTAATTATTTTAAGTTTTTCTTTCTGAAGTTCAATTTGACTATTTGTCTGTTCCAATTCCTTCATAGCTCCTTTTAACAAAGGATTTTTTTCAGCATTAGCAGTACTAATAAAAGCCATATTGTTTTCATACTGTGCTTTTACCGTGATTAATTCATCTATTTTTTTACGAATAAACATCTGCTCTTTTGCAATAAAAGTATCACCATTATCTTCTTGGTACCATCCTTTTATTTTAGCTTCAAATTTTTCTTTTTCTAAGGTTGCTGCATCAATATCTAGCGCACTGAATAATTCATCAATTTTCGCTCGATATGCACCGTTAACTTGGTCCAGCTTCTTTTTGGGTATATGACCAATAGTGCTCCAAGTATTCATAAAATCCTTGATACTTTGCAAGTCAGCATTTTTGTCTTTCGATAATTTGAAAAAAGTTAAATCTGCTATTACGGCTTCTTTTTTAGCTAAATTCTCTACTTGCTCAGCATCTTGAGATTCAAAGTGTGCTTTTTTATGGTTAAAGAATTGATCACACGTTGTTCTAAATTCTTTCCAAAGTTTGTTCTCATCTCTTTGAGATGCTGCACCTGCTTTTTTCCAATTTTCTTGGAGTTTTAAGAATTTGTCAGTAGCCGTTCTCCAGTCAGTGCTTTCTTGCCATTTTTTGGCATCTTCTATCAGCTTTTCTTTAAGTTCTTTTATTTTGTTTTGGTCAGCTCTATGTTCTGCAAAAAATCCTTTTTTGTTATCAAAAAACACATCACATAGTGTACGTAGTTCTTGCCAAATCAACTCATTTTCTGCCTTTGGGCCAAAACCAATGGTTTTCCATTCGTCTTGAAGTACTTTTAAGTTGGCCGTAGATTTATCCCACTGTTTGGCATCCTTATTAGAAAATGCAACAACCTCTTTTATTTTTTCAAGCAGCGCTTGTTTTTTCTCAAGGTTTACAACTTGCTCTTTTTCTTGTATTGCTTTTAACTCCTTAATCTTTGCATAAGCAGCATCCAAAGCCAATTTAAACTCTATTTTTAGCGTTTCGAAGTGCTCTTTTGGCACAGGGCCTAAATCGTACCATTGTTGTTGCAAATCTTTTGCATTAGCATCTAATTCTTTGATGCTTGTCAGCGCAACCAATTCTTTAATTTGGGCAACAACCGCAATTTTTTGAGTATAATTCTTTTTGAAATCATACTCTTGCAAATCTTTATACAAACTAATATTGTAATAAAAATCTTCTACCGCTTTGTAATAATCAGCTGTAATGTTTTTATGTTGATCACCCGGAACTCGCCCAGTGTTAGTCCATTTCTCTTGCAAAGTTTTGAACTCACCAAACGCCTTCCCAATGTTTTCTTGGTCTTGGGTGATTTTAGCTATTTTTTCTACAATTGCTTTTTTTGCAATGTAATTTTCTCGCTCTTGCTTCGCTTTTTCCTCACGTATAGCTTTTTTCTTAGCTCTGTAAGAAGCTATTAACGTTTGAATAGCTAACATTTCGTCCGATGCCTTAAAAGAAAAATCATTGTCTGTACGATCTTCTTCTTCAGCTAAAAAGATTGCTAGTTTTTCTTTTTTATCAGCTTGTAACGCTTCATCAAATGCTGCTGCAATGGGTTTAAAAATTGCATCAGTTTCGATATTCAATTCCTGTTGCAATAATTCTTGCAACCGATCAGTCCACTCCTTAGTCATGGTTATAAGTCCTTTTGTTATGATGATTTTCTACCTGCAAATTTATACATTTTGAATGACCAAGAGCATTAAGTCCCTTTTTGTTGTGATATAATACCCTTTGCAGCCACAAAGCCACTGCTTATAGCGTGTTGTATTAAGTAACCTCCTGTTGGTCCATCTTGATCAAGCATTTCTCCTGCGGCAAACCATTTAGGGTGTTTTTTAAATGATAAATCTTGATTCAAATTAGTCTTCTTAACACCTCCTTGAGTAGATATGGCTTGGTCAAAACTCTCGTGTCCAACAATGGTAATAGGTATTTTTTTTATTTTCTCCGCCAATTCATCCTGGCTAATAAATTTTTTCCCGAAAATATCCACCAACAAATCTTTTTGAATCGGGTGAAGTTTCCACTTTTTCAAACATGATTGCCAACTATCATTTGGTTTTACTTTTGCTAATAATTGCTTAATTGT
>JBLIDJ010000105.1:0-7603 GCA_047634195.1 Flavobacteriales bacterium | reverse complement strand
CCCATTACAAAATAATAATCTTGTATGGGTTGATAATTCAGTTGCCCATTTTTTGTTACCAATTGCAACAAGCTATCATTTGATGATGGATGTTCGTTGATTAAAATTGTTTTGTAAAACATCAAATTTTGTTTGGTAATACGTAAGAGGGAAGCACGAGTTGGGATAGCTAAAGGACCAAATTGGGCAATGGTCCAATGGGGGGATTGTGAAATAAATGGAGCATTTTCTATAGCAAATGCAGGTGGAGAGGTCGCCCATTTTATGGCTTTATCTTTCAATAATTGCTTGCGTTCGTCTGTGGTTAGTCCTATGAGCCAATCGTTTGCCGTACTCATGGGTGCAGCTGTATGAATTCCTTTCCTAAGCCAATTGTAAGTAGAGGTGTTTGTTTTTACCCAATATGGTTTTTTTAAGGGCTTGTAATCAGAGTCAATATTTTTAAAATCTCTGATGCGCAGGGTATCGCCAGGCATGCCAATAATTCTTTTAATGCTTTTTGACTTTCCTTTGGTTTGATTAGTGATCAAGACGGGATCAAATTTTGAAATATTTCCAAACCAAGGGCTTTTTATGGGTGTAACCAAAATCACATCCCCTTGATTAAAATTGGGCTCCATAGAAGAGCCATTAACCAAATAGATAGCCGCAAGGTATTGAATGACAAGCCAAAGCAACATGCCACTCACCAAAATTGATGTAATCCATTTCTTAATCATAGCAAGCATTTCGAAGCGAAAATACATTTTTGGCACGGCTATTGGAAACTGTCCATTAATCTTTAAAACATTTGTTATGAAAAAGGTAATATTTTTTGGACTTATGAGCATCATGTTCAACGCTTGTGTTACAGTGATAAGTGATATTGGTCAACAGGGAAACGACGGTAACGCATATTTCGGAATCGATTTTAGCTATTATGCACCTACATACTATTGGGATAATAATCCTTCTATTCCTAACGAACCATTTTTTGGAGAATATTATAGAACCGCACCAGGTAAATATGAGTTTGAATATGGAGTAGATGAAGATGAGTACTGGTACGGGTATTATGAAGTTTGGATTAATAGAGGAGGACACGGTGGAAGTTACGGTGAAAGAGGATTTGATGGAGATGACAATTTCTTAATGTTAGTTTGCGATCCAGATGGATTTGAAAGATACAGAAGCCAAGTGTATAAAAGCACTAGCGAACCAGACAGCATTGTTTTTGAACAAAATAATGCAGAGGCACATTACAAGATTGTGATGAAAAAAGGATACAGATAAAAAAAGGGATGCTTGAAATAAGCATCCCTTTTTTGTTTGCGGAGAGTGAGGGATTCGAACCCCCGGTACCTTGCGGTACAATGGTTTTCAAGACCATCGCATTCGACCACTCTGCCAACTCTCCGTTAATGGACGGCAAAATTAACTTTAATTTTAAATATCACAAACCTTACCCACAAAATTTTTGAATAAAAAATAAAACGGGCTCGGAAATGAGTACATGATGCTTGATTTTCTACTAAACCGCTTACACATGGAATGCTTGGTTTGTGCAAAGAATAGAACCTATCCTATAAAAGATAGGGTATGTTATCCTGTTTTATTATTATTTCGTTAACCCAAATTATACATTAATATTGCGGCATGAGATTTCACGTAACCCTTCTACTGAGTTTACTTTTAACGCAGCTTACTTTTGCTCAACAAACACGCACTATTGAAGGTGTGTTGCAAGATGTGAAAGGAGAAAACATTCCGTTTGCAAATGTCTATGTTGACGGAACCACCATAGGCACAACGTCTAATATGGACGGAGAGTTTACACTGAAAATAAAAGACAATATCGACGCAGATATCATTTTTCAGTACATAGGTTACACAAAAAAGACTTTACCAATAAGTTATTGGGACACCAAAATTCGAGCTGTCATTGTCCTTGAAAAAGAGAATTTTAGATTATCGACGTTTACGGTTTCAGCCTCAGGGAAAGACCCTGCGTATGCCATCATTAAACAAGCACAAAAGCAACGCAAAAAATATTTAAAACAAATAAAAGAGTACTCTGGTCGTGTGTACATGAAAGGAGGAGCTTATTTAACCGAGATTCCAAAAAACATTCCCTTTCTTTCAGATTCGGCTATGCCCGATAGCAGCGACATAGGTTTGTTGGGCTTAACAGAATCGGTTGCCAATTTTCATTTCAAAAAACCAAATCAGTACAAAGAAGAAATGTTGGCCAGTAAAATTTCAGGGTTTTCTAATGGCTACAGCTGGAATAGGGCCAATCAAGTTATTTATAATTTTTACGAAACTTTTGTTCAAATTAATGGCATATCGGATAGAGCTTTTTTATCACCGATTGCTCCCACTGCCATGGCTTCCTACAACTTCAAGTTGGAAGGAGTGTTCAATGAAGATGGATACACTGTCAACAAAATATTGGTGTCGCCCAAACGAGATGTCGACTTACTGTTTCATGGATACATATACATTACCGAAGAATTATGGAATATCTATGCCATAGACCTTTATTTGTGTAAGCCTACTCCTTTGCAAATGGCCGACACAGTTAAGTTTAAGCAAGGCTACGCTCTTATTAATGAAGAAATATGGCTACCTCGCTCCTTGGAAATGGAAGTGCATTTCAAGTTTTTAGGTTTTGGTGTGACCTACCATGCCGTAGGAATGTTTAGTAACTACGATGTGACCCCCAACTTTTCAGATGATTTTTTCTCCAATGAAGTACTGTTGGTAACCGATACCGTGAAAAAAATAGATAGCACCTTTTGGGAAAAAAGCAGACAGGTTGAGTTGACAAGCGATGAAAAAATAAATTACCACAAAGGCGATAGCATAGAAGCTAGAATGAATTCGCCAGAATACCTAGATTCTTTGGATGCCAAATCTAATAAAGTGAAAACGATGGATTTGTTGTTGGGTTTTACGCATAAAAACAGGCACAAAAAACGAAATTGGAGCATAGACCCACCCTTAACCATTGTGCAATACAATACCGTAGAAGGTTTGGTGATACATCCTAAAGTAAGAATCAGAGACTATTCCGATAAGAAAACATCCGGTAGGTATGTTTTTGGATTGCGTTACGGACACCAAACAAAAACTTTTTCACCTCAATTTGAATTTTCAAAATCTTTGAACAAGAAAAAATTGAGTGGTTTTAGCTTTTCGGTAGGGGAAGATATGCGGCAAATAAATAACAGTAATCCTATTAGCGAAGAATACAATACGTTTTACACCTTGCAATCTGAGCAAAATTTTGCGAAATACTACCGCAGTAAATTTGTGAATTTACGCTACCAGCAAGAAATATTGAATGGCTGGTCTGCAGGAGTTGAGCTAGGGTATGAGCAAAGAATATCGGAGTATAATAGAAGCGACTACAAATGGAAGGATATTAATCATCGAGTGTTTAGTCCTAATATTGCTATCAAAGAAAACAATCGATTTCATGTAAACTTGGCTAGTAAAATAACCTTACAACAGAAATACGAAACCTACCCCGACAAAAAAGTAGTGATAGGTTCTACATGGCCAGATATTTATGTGTTCTTGAATAATGCATTTGCTACACAGGAGAGCGATGCTTCTTACCATCAATTAAAACTGGCAATCAAAGACAATATTTCTTTAGGGAATTTTGGGCGTTTGTACTACACAGGGCAGGTTGGGAAATTCTTTTCGCACAACAATTTAAGTTTTGTTGATTACGAACATTTCAATGGCAACGAAATAGCATTTACCCCTGAGATATCGAGCACTCCATACTTGATTGGTAGTGAGCTCGAAAATCTAATGAAATTTCATACCCTGGCATTTTATAATTTGAGCACCAACAATGCGTTTATTGAAGCCCATGTAGAACATCATTTTAATGGGTTTATCATCAATAAAATACCCTTGTTGAGACGTAGTAAGTTTCAAGCAGTAGCAGGAGCCAACGCATTGTACACCGATGCTTTAAAAGAATTTACGGAGTTGTATGTAGGGCTTGAAAACATCTTGTCCATCATACGAATTGACGTAGCTGCAGGCTATACCAAAGGAGGTAAAATAGAGCCTGTATTACGTTTTGCCGTAAAAGCCAATTTCTAGCACGTTTTAATAGTACCTTTGCCGAAAATTAACAGCATGAATAACGGCGTTAAGGTTGTTTTATCAGTATTAGTCATTTTTTCGGTAGGCGTTTGGTTTGGTTACCAAGAGCTAAAGCCTGTCCGTACCTTAAAAGTGTACAAACCATCGGATGTAAATCCTACCTTGGTGGATAGCTCCTTGCAAAGAAATCATCATGCACATAAAATCGCCAATTTCGAATTGATAAATCAACAGGGAGATACGATTACCAACCTGCAGTTTGAGAATAGCATTTATGTTGCCGATTTTTTCTTCACTACCTGTCGGTCTATTTGCCCTAAAATGACCAAACAAATGGCCAGGGTGCAAGATGCATTTTTAGCCAATGCTGATGTGAAATTACTGTCACACTCTGTAACACCAGAAATAGACAGTGTTGCCGTACTAGCCAATTATGCCAATGAATTTGGTGCTTTGGCAAACAAGTGGCACTTGGTTACAGGTCCAAAACCACACATTTACGAACTGGCACGGAAATCATATTTTGCTGTGACTGATGTTGGAAATGGTGATAAACTAGATTTTATTCATACCGAAAACTTTGTTTTGGTAGACAAGAACAAACAAATACGAGGTTTCTACGACGGAACTTCAACGGAAGAGGTTGACCAACTTATTGCCGATATACAATTATTAATAGATCAGGAAAAAAAGGGAGTATGAATTATTTATCGGTAGAAAATATTGCCAAACGTTACGGTGACCGCTTGTTGTTTGAAGACGTAAGCTTCGGGATAGACAAAGGGCAAAAAGTAGCATTTATTGCCAAAAACGGAAGTGGAAAAACAACTCTGTTAAGAGCGCTTGCAGGCATTGAACCAGCCGATTCGGGCAATGTTGTTTTTAGAAACGGAATCTCGGTTGGGTTTTTGGCGCAAGATCAAGTGTTCGATCCTAACTTAACCATACACGAGGTAATTCACTTAATAGACTCACCTGCTTTTAACGCAAAAGCAACATACGACGCATGTTTGGCCAATGGTGCTGAAGGCGACGATTTTCACGAAGCCATGGAAGCCATGGAACGTACCGGCGCATGGGACATAGACATGCGAATGGACGCTATTTTGAGTAAGCTTAAACTAACTGACCAAGACAAAAAAGTAAGCCAACTTTCGGGTGGACAGGTGAAACGACTAGCTCTTGCACAAGTGCTTATTTTTCAACCCGATTTTGTCATCTTGGATGAGCCTACCAATCACTTGGACTTGGACATGATAGAGTGGTTGGAGACTTACCTCGACAACACCAACATGACTTTGTTCATGGTTACTCACGACCGTTATTTCTTAGAGCGTGTATGTGATGTAATACTGGAACTTGACAACCAAACCATATACCGATACAAAGGAAATTACTCTTACTACTTAGAGAAAAAAGCAGAACGTCAAGAAATTGAGCAAGTCAACATTGACAAAGCCAAAAACCTGATGAGCACCGAGCTAGAATGGATTCGCCGCCAGCCAAAAGCACGTGGTACCAAATCTAAATCTAGGGTCGATGCTTTTCAAGACATCAAGACGGTAGCTACCAAACGTGTTGACAAAGATTCCATGGAAATGGAAGTAAACATGACACGTATTGGAAGCAAGATTTTGGAGTTTCACAAGGTGCAAAAAGCCTATGGCGACTTGCCTATCCTTAACCAGTTTGACTACACCTTTAAAAAAGGAGAACGCATAGGAATTATTGGTAAAAACGGAGTAGGGAAAACAACTTTCTTAAACATGATTACGGGCAAAGAACCTGCCGATGGTGGTAAAATTGTGGTAGGAGACACCATTGTGTTTGGATATTATTCTCAACAAGGAATGAAATTCAAAGACGACCAACGTATCATTGATGCGGTAAAAGACATTGCCGAAATAATACCCTTAACCAAAGGAAAAAAAATCACGGCTTCGCAATTACTAGAGCGATTTTTGTTTCCAACACACATGCATTACCAGTACATTTCTAAACTAAGTGGTGGTGAAAAAAGAAGGTTGTATTTGTTGACCATTTTTATGGCCAACCCCAACTTTTTAATCCTCGATGAGCCAACCAACGACCTTGACGTATTTACCATCAATGTGTTGGAAGACTTTTTGTTGAGCTACCCTGGATGTTTGCTGGTAGTAAGTCACGATAGGTTTTTCATGGACAAAATGGTTGACCACTTGTTTGTGTTTAAAGGAGAAGGAAAAGTAAAAGATTACCCAGGAAACTACACCCTGTACAGAGCTGCTATGGCTCAAGAAAAGAAGGACAAAAAAGCTTTAAAAGATAGTAAGTCCAAAGCGGTGGTAGCAGCACCTGTTGTTGCCAAACCCAAAGCGCCTACTCAAAAAATCAGTTACAAAGAAAAAGTAGAGTTTGAGCAATTGGAAAAAGACATTGAAAGCCTAGAAGCCGAAAAAGCCAACTTAACTAAACAGTTGAGTTCTGGTGAACTCGACAATAATGAGTTAATGGAAGTTAGCAGCAAAATGACTACCGTGGTGGACAGCCTCGATGATAAATCGATGCGATGGTTAGAGCTTTCGGAAAAAGCATAGCGTATTAAGTAATAGACTTAATGTTAAAATCCTCTTCAGAAATGAAGGGGATTTTTTTGTGCTAGTTGTTGAGGTGAGAGGTTGACTTTTGGTAGTTGCGTTTGGTGTAGTAAATAAAAACTACATTAGGGTGTTTAAAATAAACTAACAGTATACAAAGTACTGTTAGCTAAATGTTCGCGATTATTAAAACAAAACTTTACAACATATGAATTTAGATTGGAATGACGTTTCAAAAATAATAGCAATACTTTCAGGGACAGGAATTACAATATCTGCCATAATAGGATTTGCCGTATGGATTTTTAAGAAATGGATAACAAACCTATTTCAGAAGGATCTGAAAAGACAAGAAATTAAACTGACTGAAAATCTAAAGGAGAAAGAGTTACAATTACAGAAGGATAATAAAGAAACAGAATTGCGATTAAATGAGGAGATTAGAAAAAGTGAACTTCAAATTTCTAAGCTCATTAATTTCGAGAAAAAGCATTTTGACGTTGTAATCGAAAGTTATAAAAGTGTATGGATTAAATTTATGGAATTTGAGGAGTATGTAATTCGAGAATACCCATATTATTTTCAGGGTTTGCAAACAAAAGACACGAAAGACTATGCAAATCCAATTAGAGTAAGAATTCATGCCATTAAAAAGGAAACTCTATTTTTATCCAAAGAAGTTAATGATAAGGTAGAGAAGTTGTTTAATGATTTCTTCATTGATTTTACTGCATTCATGCAAGTTGTTGACAGAACTGGAAAGGGTATTGAGTCAGATGTAAATGGCAAAAAAATAGCGACTCAAGAACAGACTCAAGAGTTTAGTGAATCGTTGAATACTATTCAAACAAATCTGGCTCGCAGAATTGAAAACTTGCGAGAAGAGTTTAGATCTGATTTTATGAAAGAGATGAAAAAAT
>JBLIDJ010000104.1:0-7663 GCA_047634195.1 Flavobacteriales bacterium | reverse complement strand
GAGGTCTGAAAAAGTCATGTATATAATTATTGCTGCCAAGTTATGCCAAACTCATTGATTAACAACATAAAATGTAAAAATTGATAGCTATTTGCTTCTTTATTCGCTTTCAAATATTTATTGAGCATTACTAAACCTAAAATTTTGCATGTAAAATCGTACAGTTCAGTTTGCCTGACTAAATAGCAATAGATAAATAGCACTGAATAAGTGCTAAAAAACTAACTTTACGCCATTAAAAAAGCTGAATATTGCATGAAAAAGATCTTAGTTGATATTGACAAAACACAAAACTTATTTGCCGGTTTAGGTCAGTTTTCTTTGCATTTTGCCGAGGAGTTATTAAAACTTGCACCAAAAAATATAGCAATCGATTTTTTAATTTCAACAAAAAAACAACGCGATTTATTCCCTACTCATTCAAGGTTTACGAAGACAAGTTTCTTCCAACAGTTTTTCTCCTTTCTCCTTGCACCTTACGATATTTGGCACAGCCTACATCAGTTTCCTGCAATACTTCCCTCAAAAAAAAGTAACCTTATTTTAACCATTCACGACTTAAATTTTTTGATTGAAAAAAACGAGCTTAAGAGTCAACGGTATTTAAGGAAATTGCAGAAAAACGTGGACAGAGCTGTTTGCATCACCACTATTTCTAACTACACCAAACAGCAAATAGAAAAGCATTTACAGCTTCGAGGAAAAGAGATTCATGTAATTTATAATGGTATAAAACCTAACAACATTAACCAACCCGAAAAACCAGCGTTTGCCATAAACAAACCTTTCTTGTTTTCTATTGGCATCTTTAATCAAAAAAAGAATTTCCATACGCTAGTTGCTATGATGGAAAACTTGCCAGAATTGAACCTGATAATAGCGGGAAATAACAATACCGATTATGGCCGATTTGTTGCCCAAGAAATCAAGCGATTGAATCTCAGCAACATTGTCTTGGCTGGAAAAATATCCGAATCAAACAAAGCATGGTTGTACAATCATTGCGATGCTTTTGTGTTTCCATCTTTAGCCGAAGGTTTTGGAATGCCGGTGATAGAAGCCATGACGGCTGGAAAGCCTGTGTTTTTGAGCACATTTACCTCCTTACCAGAAATTGGTGGTGAGTTGGCATTTTACTTTCAATCGTTTGAACCAAAAGAAATGGCGGAATTGATACAAGATAATTTGGCTAGCGTTAAAACCAAACAACCTGGCTTTAGTGAGGCTACTATAAAATATGCGGAGAAATTTGACTGGAATCATTGCATAAAACAATACGCAAAGGTGTATCAGCAAATATTAGCGCAATAAAAAACTCCTAAAAATCAGGAGATCTTTAGGAGTTTTAAAATCAATAAAAAGGTTGATTATTCTACTTTCACGTTTTCTGGTTTGTACCCAAACAAGCAATTTTCTTTGATAATGTTGTCTACATATCCTGGTACCATTTCTTCCCAGCCTTCTTCTCCGTCCTTAATCATTTTAAGCACCTTCCTAGAATAGATGTTAAGCACATCATGGTCATATTCCGTTAGGTTTACAATACGGCTATTAAA
Organism: Flavobacteriales bacterium; assembly: GCA_047634195.1. Classification (GTDB taxonomy): domain Bacteria; phylum Bacteroidota; class Bacteroidia; order Flavobacteriales_D; family Luteibaculaceae; genus JBLIDJ01. Next base: position 6,107 of record JBLIDJ010000104.1, on the reverse strand, counting down.
TAACAAATAGTCGTACAATGGGCGTAATCTTGGGTGTATGGGCGCATTGTCACTGGTGATAATTTCTTTTCCATCTTCCGCAAGCTGAGGATACAAGTATATTTTCAAATCTCTGGTAAACAAAATACCGAATGCTTCCAGCATACCTCCATTCAGGTGGTGGTAGTATTTGTCGTTGAATATTTCAAGCATGTTGCTCACACCCATGATCAATCCCATTCGTTTTTTAGTGTGACGAGAGAAGTAATCTATCAACTTATAATACTCTTGATAGTTTGAAATCAATACGGTTTGTCCGAGGCTACATAAGATATCTGCTCTGTCTAAAAAATCTTGTTCGTCAATGTCTCCTTCGACAGACAAGTTGCTTAAGGTAATTTCAAAAAGTACTTCTAAGTCATCTTTTTTCACCTTAGATTCTTGAATAAACTTGCTGTAACCATTCATAATCATATCAATGTTTACGTTGGTCACAGGTCTAAATGATCCTCTAATTGCTAAGATGTTCTTTTTGTACAAATGCTCCGATGGCAATAAGTTTCGTCCATCAGGGCCAAACATAACCGCTTCGGTCATGCCATTTTTCACGAGCTGTAAACTGAGTAATCGATTGTCTACGCCTTCAAAATCTGGCCCAGTCACTTCTATCATGTCTATCTCAACACTATCTCTATCTAAGTTGTCGTACAAAGACCTCAACAATTCGTTTGGTTCGTTGTAGTAGTTGTAACAAGCATAAATAAGGTTGACACCTAGCTCACCTACTTTTTCTTGTTGTACGGTAGCATCATGATCAAACAAACGCACATGGATAGTTACATCATTGGGTTCTTTTTTCTCACTGGTTTGAAACCTCAAACCAAACCAACCATGCCCTTGCGATGTTTTTCTGAAGTCGATGGTGCTGACTGTGTTGGCAAAAGCGAAAAATCGTTTGAAGGTGTGTTTTTCCCGATTAAGCCGTTGTTGAATTAAACCATATTCATGGTGAAGCATTTTTTTAAGCCTGCTTTCGCATACATATCGCTTCCGTTGTTCTTCTCCATAAATGGCGTCACTAAAGTCTTTGTCATAGGCTGACATAGCTTTTGCAATCGTACCTGAAGCACCTCCTGCTCTAAAAAAATGTCGAACTACTTCTTGCCCAGCCCCAATCTCAGCGAATGTGCCGTAGAATGTTGGATCAAGATTTAATGCTAATGCTTTTTGCTTGGCTGTAAGTATTACCCTATTCACAATGCTTTTTCCCCGTTTTGTTATGTCACAAAATTACCTACTTAAAATACAATACTGAACTAATTTGAAACATATTTTCGTAACAAGAAAATTTATTCGACATTGCACTTATGAAAATCACTTTTTTAGGAACAGGAACTTCTCAAGGAATACCTGTCATAGGTTGTCAATGTGCCGTATGCAAATCTGACAATCCTAAAGATGATAGACTTAGAACTTCTGTGCTGTGTTCGTTCAACAACAAACAATTGGTGATTGATACTGGCCCAGACTTCCGACAGCAGATGCTGCGCGCCGATGTGCAAGAATTACATGCTGTTTTATTCACCCACGAACACAAAGACCATGTTGCGGGTCTTGACGATGTGCGGGCGTTTAATTTCAAACAAAAAATAGACATGCCCTTGTATGCTTCCGAAAAAGTGGAGTGCCAATTGCGTCAAGAGTTTTTTTATGCGTTTGCCAATGTAAAATACCCTGGAGTGCCTCGTTTGACCTTTAACCGATTGGAAAATGAGCCTTTTCAACTGTTTGACAAAACAATCACGCCTATTGAAGTGATGCACTACAAATTGCCTGTTTTTGGCTTTCGCATTGACGATTTTACCTACATCACAGACGCTAGCTATATTAGCGATGAAGAAAAAGAAAAAATAAAAGGAAGCGCCGTTTTGGTGATCAATGCCCTAAGAAACGAAGAGCATATTTCGCATTTCAACCTCGAACAAGCACTGGAACTGATTGAGGAACTAAAACCCCAAAAAGCTTACTTAACTCACATTAGCCACTATTTAGGCAAACACGATGATGTTGTTGCCAAGTTGCCAAGCCATGTTAGCATAGCGTATGATGGGCTAACAATTACAATCTGAGGCTATTTCTCACTTAGTTTGAACGAATTATTTGAAATCAAAAAAACGCCAGTAAAACAAATTACTGGCAAATATTAGAACTGAAATTCAATAAAGAATTAGCTCATACAATTCATCACTCTTCCAACTTCTTCGTTGCTTCAGGCTGCTCCAATTCATTTATTTGGTTCAGTTTTTTGCTCAGCACATTGGTGCGTGTATTTATTAGGTAGAACAATTAATGAAATTAATTGTTCTACGATCATTTATTCCAGCAGGCCATATTTATGAACCATATTATCTTTTTTTTTCACGAATTTATTGACGTAAGTAGACTATTTACTTTCAAACAACTATTTTTACACTGCATGGTTCAATCTAAAATAATACAACTCGTTTTTGTCTGTCTCCTAACTATCTTTTTACCGGCTATGTCTTTTGGCCAATTTCAGTCTGTTGAGATTGGAGTAAATGGACTTACTTGTTCTGTTTGCACCCGTTCCGTGGAAATGAGTATCCGTAAGTTAGATTTTATTGACAATGTTGTCATGGATTTGAGTAATACTAAAGGCCAAATAACCATTACTAAAGATGCTGAAGTTTCTATAAAAGCAATTGCAAAAGCGGTAACTGATGCAGGGTTTTCAGTTCGGTATCTGCATGCCACCTTTTATTTTAATGATCTTTCTATCGAAGAAAATTATTGTTGGAATTATGAAAACGAACAATATCAATTTGTTAAAACCAAAAACCAAACCTTAAATGGTCCTGTAATTGTAAAAGTCCTCGGCAAAAAATTCCTTTCAAAAAAAGAAATGAAAAAATGGAAACCTTTAATTACCAACCCTCAAGAAAACAAATGTAATGCTAAGGTTAACTACTACATTACCTTATGAGAATTTACATTTATTTAATCATACTTGTATGTTTTCCATTATTTGCGAAAGGGCAAGAATTTTTTTTGCATAATGAACCCGCCAGTACGATTCCCAAAGGCGTTCTAGGCGTAAGTGCTTTCAGAGAATCTTTTAGCGAAATAAATACACAACGCAACATGCTTGCGATACGCTTAAAGTATGGCTTAACACCCAGGTTGTCTGTTTATCTTACTGCCACAGGTTCTAATCATCATGGTGATCGTTTACCTGAAGATTTCATAAACCATACCCATGTAGGAAGTCAAACTTTTTTCTTCACTCAACCTATTAAAAAGGGGGTCTCCTATCCTAATAAATTTAGTGGTTTTCATGCTTATGCTAAGTATCGTTTTTTGAGCGTTGACGGTAAAAACAAACATTATAGGATGGCTTTGTACGGCGAATGGTCCAATTTAGATAATGCACACGATGAAGCCGAACCAAATTTATTAGACGACAACAATGGTTATGGAGGAGGAATAATAACTACATATTTGAAAAACAGGCTTGCCATTTCATTTTCAACAGGTTTAATTATCCCTGGTGACTATGAAGAATCATTAACTCTTGACGAACTCAATTCTGCCCCAACCGCCACTTTAATTAAGTATGGTAGAGCTGTAATCTACAATTTGTCGTTCGGGTATTTAATTTATCCAAAAGAATATAAAAACTACTCCCAAACAAACTGGAATGTCTATTTAGAATTTAATGGTAAAGCATACGAAAAAGCTAGAATTTATCAGAATAACGAGGAACTGGCAACTCAAAGCAATGCACATAAATCAGGGCATTATGTGGAGGTTCATCCTGGCATTCAGAAAATCATTAATTCCAAGCTCCAAATAGATCTTTCTGTCGGGTTCAATATTATCAATAAATCATATGCAAGATTCTACCCTCTTTATATGATAGGCATTCAACGATATATTTTCTTTAATAAAAAGTAATTTTTATTTCTCGATGTTATTGAGAATTTAATTTAGCACTCAACAAAGCATCGTTAAGCTATTCATCACTCTTCCAACTTCTTTGTTGCTTCTGGCTGCTCCAATTCGTTTATTTGGTTCAGTTTTTTGCTCAGCACATTGGTGCGTGTATTTCTTAAATCGTACAATGATTTCGACGCTGAATTGAGTTGTTTGTCCACTTTATCCAAGTGTTCCGAAAATTTATCGAACTCTGTTTTTACACCTTGTAGGATATCCCAAACTTCGCTGCTTCGTTTCTGTACTGCTAGTGTTCTAAAACCCATTTGCAAGCTATTCAACAAAGCAGATAATGTTGTTGGCCCAGTTACCGTAATTCGGTATTTGTTTTGCAACACTTCAAACAATCCTGGGTGACGAAGTACCTCAGCGTACAAACTCTCCACAGGCAAAAACATAATCGCAAAATCGGTGGTATGTGGTGGATCAATGTATTTGCTGGAAATATCTTTGGCAAAACTTTCTATCGATTTTATCAATTTTTTTTGAGCCGCTTCAATCAATAGTTTATCTCCTTGGTCAAAAGCCTGCTGCATCAAGTCATACGACTCTATCGGGAATTTAGAGTCGATAGGCAACCACACTGCTTTGTCCGATGCTTTTCCGGGTAATTTTATCGCATATTCTACGTTTGCTTGACTGCCTTTTTTGGTGGCCACATTTTGCGCGTATTGATCGGGCGTAAGTAGTTGTTCTAGTATGTTGGCAAGCTGATATTCGCCCAACACGCCTCGTGTTTTCACGTTGGAAAGCACCTTTTTAAGATCTCCTACCCCTGTGGCTATGGTTTGCATTTCGCCCAATCCTTTGTGTACTTGCTCCAATCGTTCGCTCACCAATTTAAACGATTCACCAAGACGTTTTTCCAAAGTGGTTTGCAATTTTTCGTCCACTGTTTTTCGCATTTCAGTCAGTTGCACAGTATTGTCGGCTCGTACTTCCTTCAATTGATTTTCTATGGTGGTTCTCACATCTTTTAGCCCATCGGTGGTTTGTTTGTTGAGCTGGGTTTGTTGCAGGTTAAAATCACTGAATTTTTGACGAAGCAATTCATTAAGGTCCTTGATGTTGTCACCAAATTTTTGCTCAAATGATAGCAATGACTTTGTCAGTTCGTCTCGGTTGTCTTTCGCCATTTGTCCGTTCTCCAGCCTGTTGCGCTGAAATTCGTCTTTCATGGTTTTTTCGTTACGCTCCAGTGCTTCGCTGTATTTTTGTATGCTCAACCATATTTCGTTGAGCATATCGTTCGCATCATTTTTTGATTTTCGAAATACTAAGACCAATAAGAGTATGGTTATCACAACCAAAAACCCAATAAATACATACGTTATCATAGTCCAAAAATAACGCAAAAAAGCACCGACTTAATCTGTCATCAATTTATATCCTACACTGCGCGCATTCACAATTTTAATGCTTGGATCTGCTTCTAGTTTTTTCCGCAGTTTAGAGATAAAAACATCGAGGGTTCTGCCCACGTAGTCGCCTTCATCGCCCCACACAAGGTTTAGTATCGTTTCACGTTCTACGGTAGTGTTTACGGCTTCTAAAAGCAACAATAGTAAGTCTGCTTCTTTGCTGGTGAGTTCTATGCGTTGCTCTTCCAGCACTAATTCACTTTCACGTTTGTTGAAATTAAATTTGCCTAAAGAAATGATGTTAGGATCTGTTGCAGTGCTGCGTTTTCTTTTCCACAACACAAACACGACAACACTCCTTAAAACTAACAGTATCACATAAGGTAAATTGTCAAACAATGAATCAACTTCAGAAGCTAATACATCGTTTTCAGCCCCAATGAATGTAAACAACAATTTGTAACACGATGTTGGCTAATCTCTAGAAGCACATGGTGTAAGATCTACTTTTTTTGCATCCCATTTTTCATAACTATACACCACATCACCTTTTGCACATTCAGTTACTTCGATGATTTAGCCTTCCGACAATTTGCTGTCTTTCATGGTTTTATTCACCATGCTCACCAGTTTGTCAGGGTTAAACTCAAACTCCGACTCAAAGGATATTGAATATTGATTTTTGTCTTGCTTGATGGGCAACACAAGAGAAGTACTATCCTCTATTTGGAGTAATAGCTGATGTTCTATCAT
>JBLIDJ010000103.1:0-7669 GCA_047634195.1 Flavobacteriales bacterium | reverse complement strand
GGAAATTGGAGAGCATTCTACCTACCAATTTATTTCAAAGGGTACCAATAAACTACGAGGTAAAAACAAAAGCATGGAATTGTTTACGCTAAAAAAAGATTGACAACTATTAGAGTTTCGGGTAACTTATCGGCTGTGGTTTGATAACAATTGGGCTAAAAGACGTTTTAATGGCTTTTAGGTTTTGTTATGGGCTTATTATTGGTAATTTAGTTTATATCTATTTCCATTTCTGAAAAAATTAGGCATGCGGTTCTCTTAACTCAAAAGTTCCGCAATGTATATCTCCACCATCTACATGAAGGGACATATCATCAGCAAAATGAACTTCATTTCCACTAGCAGCAACAATTTTGGTAAATTGTTCCTTTGCTTCACTTTGAAAATAACCGTATTCTCCTGTCTGAGCTTCCGGATCAGGAACAATCAATGTGATTTTTCCTGAGGTATCAGCATCATCATCAAAAAACGGATTTGTTTTGGGGTCAATTCCTCTATAAGAATGGTCATTTAATACAGCCAGATTGGTCATGTTAGGAAATGCTGATACGTATTTGCTATCTTCAGGGTCTGGACCACCTAATGATGCTAATGATGATTTCTCTTTGTGCGGACTGTTTTTATATTTTACATAAAGTCCAGGTACACGTACTATATTATCTTCACCCAATACAGTAATCAACGTGCGTGCAATTCCGTCTAAAAGTTCAGTAATTTCTTTACTAGCATGACCTGAGTTTGTCAAGTTTTGGTCGGCTACCAACACTTTAAATCCAAATTTAGAATCTTTCCATGGGATGACGCTAATGATTTCGTCAACGTGGCCTACTCGAAGCCATTCAGTATTAATTACAATCAATTTGCTACTGAATATTCCAGCAATTCTTTTTTGAGTAGCTGTTAGTTCCCCCTTCTTGTCGCCTCCAACCAGTAAATGACCTGTTATACTATCATCTGAAGGAGGAAGTGGTAGAAAGTTTCCAAAAGAAACCTGTGTATTTACATAGCCATCACCATGTTCGGTAAGGATTTCTTTTAGCACTGGAGCAAGAGAACCTTTTACCTGTTGAAGGATTTTTTCCAAGGCTATTTCATTGGTCTTGTACTTTTCCTTTTTTTCACCTTGTGGTTCCGGGTCTATTGACATGTTGGGATTTTGTAAAATCACACTATTGCCTTTGGAATCTATCGCTTGCATGAACTGATCACGAATAAACTTGTGAGAATTGGAATGAATGATTCGAATTAAGCGAGGATGCCGTTCAAAAAAGTATTCAGCAGATATATCTTCTTCTTCCTTACCTTCACGCCCAACTGATGTCTGCATTTCAACATTGTCTAGTACAGTCGCAGGCCGTAAATCACCGGGAATATGATCTGATCCTTTTTCTCTGCCAGTAATCGCATCCAATTGTCGATAATAAACACTGAAATATTTAAGGTCGTCCTTTAGGTTTTTTTCGAAGGTGTCTACTTCCTGAGTTCTCAATTTTTCTATCCTATCCTTGGTCGGTGCCCCCATAAGCGGCGGTGCACTATGGTGCCGATTGTAAACTTTAGCAATTGGGGATGTCTCTAAGAGGGTACGCTCCTTCCCAATCAGAGGATCGAGTTCTACAAAATAGTCCATGGTCTTATACATAGATTGCACACTATTTATTCTGTATCCCGTAGAGCTTTCAATCATTCCAGGAAAAGCAATCTTTTTCATGCCATTTACAATGGGAGATCGAGAAATAAAATACCCCTCAACCATATCTTTAGTGACATCAATATTTTTAAACTCAACTTTACGCTGTATATATTGCGAAGGCACTGACGAAGTTATTAATGGTGTTTCAATGCCTTTTTGGTGTAAGAAAAAATTCACGGCTTTCTTTCCCATCAAATCCGCCTCTTTCTCCAAACCCGCATCATCATTCACATTTACTTTGCCTTTCATCTGCATAGTAGGCTTTACTCGGCCTTGCTTTTGTTGGACTACATGCCAAGCTTCATGAGGCAGGTGTTTTTCTTGCCCCGAAGCTAAATGAATATCCGTTCCTTGAGCATAGGCATGAGCATTCAATTGAACAGGTTTGTCAGAGTTGTAATGAACCTTTACATCATCCATCGAACGACCAGATAGGTTTTCAATGCCTGATTTCAAATCATCTGGTAAACCTGTGTAGTTTTCTTTTTTCTGGACAGGCTGATTTTGTTGAGCAGAATGGTTGTCAGATGTCGCTTGGAGTTGAGCTGCTTGATTTACTTGTGGGCTGTTATTTACCATCTCTTGCAATTTTCTTTGAACAACTGCCTCAGGTCGATTATCTACAAACTGAAAAGCAGAGTCTCCACTGCTCTTTTGAGAAACAGAATTAGCAACAGCCCTACCCTTATTCTCTTTTGCCTTCTCTACTTGTTCATACATATCTCAAACCTGTTTTAAATTGGATTTTAATCATTGTTATAGGCTATCTACAGTTGCCTATAACAATCCACTAACTCTTAGTGGCTTTTATTTTTACTTAATCATTATCGTTTTATAAACCAATAACAGCATAATTGGTTGTTATTGGTTCAGTACTATATATCTAGTTCATCTAGTGGCGAACTTATATTCTCAAACCCTTTTGTTGTTATATGTGTATAAATTTCGGTTGTTTTAGAACTACTATGCCCTAAAAGAGATTGTATATACCTTAAGTCTGTGCCTCTTTCTAACAAATGTGTTGCAAAACTATGCCGTAATGTGTGCAAGTACGCCTCTTTTTTAATACCAGATTTGGCTAATGCTTTATGAAATATTTTACGAACACTGGTTATAGAATATTTACCGCCATTTACACCTTCAAATAAATATTCTTTCGGCCTATATTGTTTAAAATAAGTTCTTAAAAGAGATAGTAATTTTTTACTTAACAGTGTATTTCTATCTTGTTGCCCTTTACCAGCTCTTACTACAATGCAGTTGCGTTCAGAATCAATATCTGTCAGTTTTAAATTCAATACCTCAGATCTACGTAAACCTGCAGAGTATATTGTAAATAAAATGCATTTATGTTTTAAATTAACAACTTGGGCAAGTAATACGGTTACTTCTTTCTCGCTTAACACAACAGGCAGTTTTTTTGGTTTTTTGGGTCTTTGCACATTCATAGGGTGTAAAGTTTTACCAAGTACTTTTTCGTAATAAAATTTAATAGCATTTACTACTTGTCTTTGATATACAGCGGTTACGTCTCTATATTCTACTAAATGGAGCATGTATTTTCTAATCTGTTCCTCTGTAATGCTTTCTGGCTTTTCGTTTTTATAAAACTGAAAAAACGTATTTAAAACAGAGCTATAAGTACGTATTGTATTTTGGCTATACCGCTTAATTTTCATTTGTTCTAAACACTGCTTTGGAACATAGTTTTTTTTAATAAAACGCTTTCCTTCTGGTTTATTAGTGGTTTTTTCTTTTGGTGTTAAACTATCAATATAATACGTAAGAAAACTTAAATTAGAAGGTGTTTCTGGTACATGCCAACAACGCATGGTTACACTCCACCTGCACTCTCTTATTGTTTTTATTTTGTTTAGTATCACGTTATTTTTATTAAATAGTATTTTTAGCCTCTTTTGCCCTCTATGTAAGGTCTTTTCTATTTGTATTGTAGCTTGCATATCTTTTGCCTTTTTCGATTAAGATACAATTTTTAACCATGCCTTGCCTTTGCCCCCATAACATCGGCTTCTTTTTCTAAACCTCTATTGTCGTTTACGGCCATACCGTTTACCGATGTGGTAGGCTGTACACGTCCTTGTTTTTGTTGTACCACATGCCAAGCTTCGTGTGGTAAATGTTTCTCTTGTCCAGAAGCGATATGAATATTTTTCCCTTGCGCATACGCATGTGCGTTGAGTTGTGCAGGTTTTGGAGAGTTGTAATGTACTTTTACATCATCCATAGAATGACCAGAAAGATGTTCCATTCTAGATTTTAAGTTATCGGGTAAACCTGTATTATTTTTCTTTTTTTGTACAGGAGTTTGAGAATGTATTGCATCTATTTGTTTTTGCTGAACAATTGCTGACGAACGATTATCTTCTAGTGAAACACCATCATGTTTTACTATTGAAGCTGTCCTATTTGCAGCTGCATTTTGTTGCTTTTTTTCTCCTGATTTTTTGGTAAGATGTGTTTTCATATCAAGTCTATATTATAAAATAAATGAAAGTGTTGTGGTCAAATTATAATTTCATTAGTAGCAACAATAATAGGTCCTTTTCCGCCAGCGTAATCAAATGCCGAACAATAACTATGGTTATGAATATACCCTTTCAATCGCGCTAAATTTGGGTCGTAATAGTCTACTTTGACTTCTTTGCCCAGAATTAAACTTCTGATATGTTCATTGTAAAAAAGATATCTTGTGAATAACTTGTATTGTGTATTATGTGCTAAATGATATGCATCATCATATTCGTTATGCAGCTTTTTGTATTCCGCAATTCCTGTCTCAACTTGATCATAGAAATGATATACTATTTCTAGAAAAGGGGTTGTTTCACTTGAACCAATTAAAAACACACGCCTATTTGTAATGAGATATCCACTAATCCTTAAGTTTTTATTTTTTGTGCAATTATTGAGCGCATTGGCAATAATGATATTCCGTTGTTCTTGTGGAATTTGATATCGCCACGAATTCATCACCAATAATTGTGAATGTTCTCGTAGTAATATTAATTCTTCAATATCCATGTGATCTACAGGCTGTTTAAAAATTTGTAATTGTCCTATTTTCCTTTTTTAATTCTCTTCGAATCCCAGTAATTAATTCCTGATTGTTTACTACAGTATCGTTACGTTGTATTGCTGCTAATGCACAATACCGAAGCACATTGATAATAGCGCCACCTGCAAGTTCATAATTTTCTGCAATGGTATTCAAATCAATTTCAGGTGATAAAGTACAGGTACCCGAAAATGCTTTTTGCCAAAGTTTTAATCGTTCTTCAGTGATTGGCATCTGAAAGTGAATCATGGATTGAAAACGTCTTGAAAATGCACTATCCATATTTGCTTTTAGATTTGATGCCAGAATAATGAATCCCGGAAAATCTTCAATGCGTTGTAATAAATATGCTGTTTGTTGGTTAGAATGTCTGTCATTTGACGAATTAGCCTCTGTACGTTTGCCAAATAACGCATCTGCTTCATCAAAAAATAGAATCCAGTTTTGATGTGCTGCTGTATCAAAAATACGCGACAGATTTTTTTCAGTTTCTCCAATATATTTGGAAACAATCATAGATAAATCTACCCGATACACATCCAATCCTAAGTTTTTACCCAATAAAGAAACGGTCAACGTTTTTCCTGTTCCTGGCGGACCATAAAATAAGGCTCTGTATCCAGGTTTTAAATGTTTGGATAATCCCCAATCGTCCATTAAAGTATCTTTATATAACAGCCAAGTTTGTAATTCTTCTACTTGATCCATAATTATAGGATTCAACACCATATCGACCCAATCTAAATTGGTTGTTATTTTTTGAGCCGGAAATGTGCTACTATGTTCCAATTTGGGCTTTTTACCCATCATAAAATAGTGCAACCATCGTTTATTGATGCTTAATATACCATTAAATTTTGGCAGATAACTTTCAGTCGATTCTATAGCTACCATTTGTTCTTTATGAAAAATATGATCGGTATTAAAAAACGAAAGTACATCAACTTGCCATTCAGGATTTAACGCTGTAAGTAAAAAAAATAAGGTTTGCCCTGTTGGCAAAAACCCACTATGACCTTTATCGATAACGCCGCCAAATTCTGTAAAACCTCTGTTGTAAATCTTATTCTGTCCAAAGAAAATATCCAATGCTTCAGGCCTAATGTGTGGCGCAATGGCCAATGCCAAGGCAATTCGTTCCAAACGGGTCAAATTCCATTCTTTAACTGTGTTTGCAAAAGGCGAATCTATTTCCTCCAAATCGGGCATTGGAAGATCTGTCCAATGTGATTCCCCATTTTCATGTTGCAAATAGCCACTAATTACTTGATTGATGACGTTTTGTAACCAATCAATTTCTTCATGAAGCGAAAGGATGTATTCGTTAGTTTCCATACTTTCCGAATAAACGTTCTACATCATCTAAACCTGCATTTGTCCAAGAAAAATATTGCAATGCGGTATTTGGATTGAGCTGATTGGCTTGTAACATATCTAACACAGATGCTTTTGCATTTGTCGTAACTGGTGTAGCGTATGAAAGTTCATCATGATAAAAATCATATTGATAAAAATTGTTTGCCCAAGAAGGAATTTTTGATTGATCACTAAGTAACTGACTGATAAATACATCTAGTTTTTCTGGTTGAACGACCAACTTTTTTGCTTTAAAGAAAGAAGGTCTTCTTTTTTCTTCACGATGATAAAATTCAATTTCTCTTGCTTGAATTGTTTTTGCGCTTACATCTCCAAAAATATCGACTAAACCAAAATTTTCAGATTCAGTAGCAATTTCTAATTCTGCTTTGTCAGAACCTGCAATTGCCAATGTCCAATGTTCGGCTGTGGCAATTTCGGTAACGATATACAATTCTCTGAACGAATATAATACTTGCGTCATTTTGATGATGAGTTCTTGTTGAAAATCACTCCAATTAGCAAATTTAACAGATTCGGAAGCGTTACTTTTAAAGAAGAAACTTCCAAATCCGTCAAAGGCTAATACTTGTTTACTAAACTCAAAATCACCTTCAATAGGATTGTGCCCAGTATCTCTTCCCGAATAGGGCTTGGAGACACCTTCGCTAAAATTCCAATTGGAAGGATTGAGTTTTATGCCATTTTCAAAAACTACATCATCAGCATTTACTATATTTTTCCTAAAAATATTCCCTAAAACAATCAATTCTCCGTTTTTAATTTGGAAAAAATCTCCTGGATACATGTGTTGATTCAATGGTTTTGTGGGTATAAAACCATTCGTTCTATTATAAAAACTTCTATAAAATTTTTTAAATACGTCATCCATAATTATTTCATTTTAAGGTATTAGCGTGTTTAATATACTTCAGTTTACGATGCTAATGCTGCCGCGTTTGCTGCGGCAAGTCCAGCTTGTAGTGAACTTAGTTTCACTTGTGCTCTGCTTAATTCTCTTTTTGCACTATTCAATTGCTTGATAGTATCTTTACTTGCAGCTAATGCTTGGTTATACATATTAAACTGTACGTTATATGCGGTATCCAATAACCCACTAATGCTTGTTTCAGGAGAGAGTGGTTTTGCACTTTGGATATCATCTACATTTTCCCCAATAACAAATTCATATAGTTGTATTGCCTGTAATACTTCTAAAGCAACAGCAACTTCTGACTCTTTTGTCGTCGCTTGCGCTGAAAATACAGATTGTAAAGCAACTAAGGTTAATGCTACGGCATTGTTGGCATTGGTTCCTGAGGTAGTAACTAACGTCACCAATTCATCTGAAATTAAAGGGTTTGTTGCTTTTTTTCGAATGATTAAATTCCCTAGTTTATTGATGATTTCAGCCGAGAAAATCAATTTTTGAATGATATCGCTGATTTCTACGGCTACTTTTTTAATTTTTGATTCGGCTAAAACCGTTTCATCAAACGTAGTTTCTGAGTTGTTTTTTAGTGATAGCAAATTTTCTACCACTT
>JBLIDJ010000102.1:0-7810 GCA_047634195.1 Flavobacteriales bacterium | reverse complement strand
TAACAGACGATAACGACCCTGCACTCGTATCTTACGCCTCAGCAGTTAATCAACTTTATTATGACTTTGGAGCAACAGGTTTGTACAAGCATTTTATGCTTGGTATTTCTCACCAAGCGAAACACTTAGGTAGACAGGAAGCACAAACGCACATACTAGCGGCATACGACTATGTTTTGAATCAACGCATTAGTTTGACAGCCAAAACTGCTGTTACCCTAAACAAGCAACAACATTTACTACAATTTAGTCCTGGTATTATGTATAACAAGCTGTTTTCTGTTGGTTTGTATTTCAGTTCAGGAATACCTTTTGGCGTATTCTTAGGCTATCAGATAAAATCAAATTGGTTGATACAATACCAACACAATCGTCCTAACAATGCTTGGTTGGGTAGCAATAATATTATTTCGGTTGCTTATCGCATGTTTTAAGCTTCTTTGGCTTTCTTTTACAATAGCTTAATTACCTTAGTAGCCAAATAATTACTCCTATGAGCGATCTTATAAAATGCCCCAATTGTGGACATAGTTTTGATGTAGAAGAAGCCCTTTCGGGAAAGCTGGAAGCACATTTCAAAGCGGAATACGAGAAAAAGATTGCCGAACAAGCCGTCCGTTTTAATGATGAGCGCGTTCGTTTGGAGGAAGAGAAAAAACGCTTTGAAAAATTAAAAGAAAACGAAAACGAGCTGTTTCAAGATAAACTTCAGAAAAAAATTGATTCAGAAAAACTAAAAATTCAAGCAAAAGTGCAAGAATCGGTTGAGCAACAATTAAAAATGCTTACCGACGAAAACGAACAGCGCAAGCAAGAGAATAAGTTACTAAAGATCAAAGAATTAGAGTTGCTTCAAAAAGAAGCACAGCTCAAAGAAAAGCAAGAAGATTTTAAGCTGTCATTGGAAAAAGAAATGATAAGCAAGCAACAAGAAATTGAAACGAAGGCACGTGCCAAAGAGCGTGAAAGTTTTGAATTGGAAAAAATAAAGTTGCTAAAGCAAATAGACGACAATAAAAAGCTAGCGGAAGAAATGAAGCGCAAAGCTGAGCAAGGATCTATGCAAATGCAAGGAGAAGTGCAAGAACTTGCTTTAGAAGAATTACTAAGGTCCTCCTACCCTTTTGACGACATAAAAGAAGTCCCTAAAGGTGTGAGTGGTGCCGACTGTATTCAAACAGTGGTAAATGCCACACAGCAAGCTTGTGGGTCTATTGTGTATGAAAGCAAGCGAACCAAAAATTTTGCCAACGACTGGATTGAAAAGTTAAAACAAGATCAAATAAAATGCAAAGCCGATGTTGCGGTGATTGTCACTGAAACGCTGCCTTCAGACATGGACAGGTTTGGCGAAAAAAACGGTGTTTGGATCTGTGGATTCCACGAAGTGAAAAGCCTCTCTTTGGTGCTACGAGAAATGCTGTTGCGCATGACTTCTGTGCAATTGGCACAAGAAAACAAAGGCGACAAAATGGAGTTATTGTACAATTACCTAACGAGTAACGAGTTTGTACAAAATGTTAATCGTATAGTTGAAAATTACGATAACATGATTACTCAGCTCAATTCAGAGAAAAAGGCGATGATGAAAATTTGGAGTACCCGAGAAAAACAAATTTGGGTAGTACAAGAGAATATGTCTGCTCTTTTTGGTTCTATTAAAGGAATTGCTGGCAATGCCCTAGAATCGACCAAGGCACTTGAGTTACCCGATCCAGAGTTTGATTAAACAAGATTATTTTCCATTTGAAAAATAAAGTAAAGCTCTAAGACCAACAACTGGGTACAAAAAATTTAGGTTCGTGTAAATGTCAAACCCAAATCCCATGATGGACAGTGGCCTAAAGATAAATTGTACGCTGCTGTTTAGACCTACACTATGCCTATTTGATTGCCTGTTTTCGGAAAACATTACCCAACTTGGCCCAGCAAACCATGCTAATTGAGCAAAACGATATTTTTTACGGCCACCAATGCTAATGTTTACATCCGTTAAGCTGTTTCCAAAAACAACCAAATTTCCGTTTAAGCCTACTTGCACAAATTTGTTTTTGAAAGAAAAATTTGTGTTGACACCTACAAGCATCACTCTATTCTCAATGTTGGTTACCCCCATGCCTCCATGAATAGTTGTCCACGAAGCAGGTTGTTTTTTAAGTTCTTGGGCGTGTACCATGTTGCTGCTCAAAAAAAACAAAATAGGTATAATCGTTTTAATACAAGATGTAGGCATTTTCATTAATTTAAATTAAACCACGGTAAAATAGGTTTATTAAACTGAACAGGCTAAATACAGTTAAATTTTATCTCAAAATCAAACAAAAATCACAAATCAATTTTAGCTATTTAAATCAGACTTGTTTTACAAAAAGTAATGTTTGTTTTACATTATGTAAAATATTTATTACTTTAGTGACTTCATTAAAACAATGTATCATGAACATGAATTATCTGTTTCCCAACAAATACAAAAAAGTTGGATGGATGGTTTTTATACCATCGGCTATCATTGGCATTATTACCGTAATATTTGAATTAGAACCCGAATGGCTAGATGTGCGTGTTCCGTCCATATCTATTGATGAATTTTTAGGCGAAAAGGAAGTGTTTGGCATGGTCAAAACAAACTTCATGAATGAAATTTGTGGTGTATTAGTTATTATTAGCTCTTTAATGGTAGGTTTTTCAAAAGAAAGGCAGGAGGATGAGTATATTTCAAAAATAAGAATGGAATCCTTAGTATGGGCTGTTTATGTGAACTATGGCATTCTTTTTATCTCCTTCTTATTCATTTATGACTTCGCTTTTTACTGGATCATGGTTTTTAATATGTTTACCGTATTAGTGTTTTTCATCATTCGTTTGCAATGGCAAATTTCAAAAACTAAAAAATCGCTTGATTATGAAGAATAGCATTAAAGTAGAAAGAGCGAAAAAAAACCTCACACAAGCCGATTTAGCCAAATTAGCCCATGTAAGCAGGCAAACTATCAATGCCATGGAATTAGGTAAGTATGTGCCTTCCACTGTACTCGCATTAAAGTTATCTAAGATTTTTGAAACTGAAATGAGTCAAATTTTCACTTTGGAAGAATCTGACTGGAGTTAAAAAGCTGTAATCAGACATATTTAAGAAAAAACCCCTCACTTCTAATTTGAAATGAGGGGGTTTACTTTTCTTGAAAAAAATAGATTTAGCTTAGCACTTGTTCTTGATTCTTAAGATTCAAGTCGTTTACTTCATCTTCCTTGTATTTCATTACCAAATTAAGAGCGGCAGGTACAACATCACTGCTTACGACAACAAGCGAGCCTGGTGTAGCATTTTTAATTGCGTGGGTTATTGCGCCTTCTTCTGAAGGAATAATAGTCACTTTGGTAGTCGGGTCAGATGATTTAATACCGTCGTGTACCATGTTAATGATTTCTTCTTCGGTGCGACCTCTTAGATTTCGATCTTGCCTAATAATGATTTCGTCAAACATTTCAGCAGCTATCGCACCAATTTCAAAATTATCTTCTGGTCTTCTATCGCCAATCCCTGCAATGATACCCACTTTTGGATGTCCATCAAGGTTCGCAACAAATTTTTGTAAAGCCCTGAATCCAGCCGAATTATGCGCATAATCTACTAGAACATTAAAATCCTTGAAAGGAAACATATTCAACCTACCCGGCGATTGACTTGGAGAAGGCATAAAGGTTTCCAGTCCTGTTTTGATATCCTCAATAGAGAATCCATTTACATAACTGGAGAGGATTACTGGCAGTACGTTTTGTATCATAAAATCAGCCTTACCTCCTATGGTGAGAGGAATGTTGATTACTTTTGTTACTCTAATTTTCCATTGACCTTTTAAGATAGTCACATAGCCATTTTCATAAATAGCAGACAATCCTTCTCTTTCTGAATGTGCTTTTATTCTAGGGCTATTTTCGTCCATGGAGAATAAAGCAACCTTACAAGACAAGCCTTTACGCATAGCAAAGACCAAGTCGTCATCGGCATTTAAAATAGCATAACCATCTGATTTCACCGTTTCTGGGATCACGCCTTTCACTTTTGCCAATTGTTCAAGTGTATGAATACCTTTCAACCCTAAATGATCGGGGGCAACATTGGTCACAATACCTACATCACATTTTTTGAATCCAAGACCAGCTCTTAATAAACCCCCTCTAGCACACTCAAGTACGGCAAAGTTTACGGTTGGATCTTTTAATACAAACTCTGCACTTACAGGCCCTGTGCAATCTCCAGACACTAATTTTCTATTTTGAATATACACCCCATCTGTGGTAGTATAACCAACTTTGTAGCCTTTCATTTTAGCTAAATGTGACATTAACCTAGTAGTAGTGGTTTTACCGTTGGTTCCTGTCACGGCTACAATCGGAATTTCTGATTTTGCTCCAGGAGGAAATAACATATCTACTACTTGCCCACCAACGTCTCTTGGCAATCCTTTTGCTGGAGAGGTGTGCATTCTAAAGCCTGGGCCAGCATTCACTTCGAGCACAACACCTCCTGTTTCTGTCAATGGTTTACCAATGTCCTCTGTAATAATGTCGATACCACAAATATCTAGGCCCACAATTTTTGCAATGCGTTCGGCCATAAAAATATTATAAGGGTGCACATAGTCGGTTACATCCTCTGCAGTTCCACCCGTAGAAAGGTTGGCTGTATCTTTTAGTAACACTATTTGATCTTTTTTAAGCACACTATCAACACTTAAGCCTTGTTCTTTTAAGATGCCTAACGATAGTTCGTTTAAATCAATTTCTGTCAAAACATTTTCGTGACCATACCCTCTTCTTGGGTCTGTATTTACTTCATCGACCAATGCTTGAATGGTGCTTTTGCCATCGCCCACCACATGTGCTGGAGTTCTAAGTGACGCCGCAACTAATTTATAATCGATCACTAACAAACGATGATCGTCTCCTTTGACATATCGCTCAACAATTACCATTCTCGAAATCTTCTTCGCTTCTTCAAAAGCAACCAAAGCATCGTCGTAGTTTTTAATATTTGCTGTAATTCCCCTGCCATGATTTCCATTAACAGGTTTTATAACTATCGGATAGTCAACATATTCGATAGCTTCTCTTAAACCTTCTTCTGTCCTAACAATATCTCCTTTAGGAATGGGTACTTCGGCTTGTTCAAGCAAATATTTGGTGTCTTCTTTGTCACAAGCAAGTTCTACGCCTATGCTACTTGTTTGGCTCGTAACAGTTGCTTGAATTCTTTTTTGATTGGCACCATATCCAAGTTGACATAATGAGTATTTGTTTAATCTTATCCAAGGAATACCTCTTGCTTCTGCTGCGCGAATAATGGCTGATGTACTTGGCCCTAGTGCTTCTGCCTGACGAATTTCCTTCATTCTAAGGATGTCATCTTCCAAATCATACGTTGAACCACTAATTAAGGCTTCAGCGATTTCAACAGCAGCGTTCGCAGCATATCTACCTGCTTTTTCTTCTAAACAATCAAAGACGACATTATAAACTCCTCTTTCGCCATAATCTCTAGTACGACCAAAACCAACGTCCATACCAGCTAAAGTTTGAATTTCTAAAGCAATATGTTCTATCACATGCCCCATCCAAGTACCTTCTTTGACACGCTCAAAAAATCCACCCGCAGAACCTACGGAACATCTATGCTCATACATAGTAGGAAACATCTCAACAATTCTATCATAAAAACCATCGATAAGATTGGTAGGCTTCTCTTCAAGTTCTTCTAAATCAAGCACCATAACAATTAACTTGTGTCGTCTGACAGACCAGTAATTGGGTCCTCGCATGGCATTTACGTTCACTATCTTCATGTAGTATTGTTAATTAGTTAATGATAAAATTCAGATTTCTAGTGAAAAATAATTTTTTTTACTGAAATAGTTGTAACAATTTAGCGAAAATTTAAATCAAATCTTATTCATGATAACAAGTTCACCCGTAAAAGGTACTTTAATTCCTATTGGAGGCAACGAAGACAAAGGAGAGCATGAGTTTAAAGGAATCGATTATATCGAACAAGGAATTTTAGCACAAGTAGTTGCTCAAAGTGGCGGAATCAATGCCAATATTGTTGTTATACCCACAGCATCGAGTGTCCCTGTAGAGGTTGGACAAAATTACATGGTTGCTTTTCAGTTACTAGATTGTACCAATGTTACCATTTTAGATATTCAAAAAAAGAGCGAGGCAAATAACGAAGATAATTTGGCCATTATTTCCAAAGCCAATTGTGTGATGTTCTCTGGTGGTGATCAATCAAGGATAAGTCGCATTATTGGCGGATCAAAAATGCATGCATTACTAACTGAAAGGTATCTTAATGAAGATTTTGTGATTGCGGGCACAAGTGCAGGAGCTATGGCTATGTCTACTGAGATGATTTCAGGAGGAAGTAGCACAGAATCACTACTAAAAGGAGCTGTACGCATGAGAAAAGGCCTTGGCTTACTTTCTGGCTTTATTATTGACACCCATTTTGTGAAACGTGGCCGTTTTGGCCGACTAACAGAAGCTGTTGCTAAATTCCCTACGCATATGGGTGTTGGGTTGGCAGAAGATACAGGAATGATTATCAAAAATGGGACACACTTTAGAGTCATTGGTTCTGGGATGGTTATTTTATTCGATCCTAGTCAACTAACGCACAACAAACACGGCGTATTAGAAGATGGCACCCCGATGTCTATCTCTAACCTTATAACTCACGTTTTAGCTCGTGGCGATCAGTTTAGGTTTGAAGATAGAAAAATTGAAATTTTCGCACTTTCTAGATCACTTCTTTAAGTAATAAAATTGTAACGTAAAAAATTGTGATTTAAAAAGCTAAGCTTATTTATAAATAGCTACCGTTTTATGATTATTTGCATCAACTGAAGCTCTGTACATACCATCGGTATTAAACTCCATAGAAATATTACCTTGAGCATCAATGGCCACTAATCCGCCGTCACCGCCTATTTCCAGCAATCTTTTGTGTACTACTTCTGTTGTTGCTTCTTGCAAAGACAATCCTTTAAACTCCATCAAACAAGAAACATCATAAGCCACCACTTTACGTATAAAAAACTCACCACTACCTGTGCAAGAAACAGCACACGTTTTATTGTTGGCGTAGTTTCCTGCACCTATCATAGGACTATCGCCTACTCTACCAAATTTTTTGTTGGTCATACCTCCTGTTGATGTTGCTGCGGCAATGTTTCCAAATTCATCTAAGGCGACAGCTCCTACGGTGCCAAACTTTTCATCTTTTAAGCCTGAATGATCTAGCTGTGTGATGTTAGTTCCCAAAAGTTCTTGTAACTGGTTGTACCTATATTCAGTGTAAAAATAATCGTCATCCATGATTTCGCAGTTCACCGATTTAGCAAATTCCATTGCGCCATCGCCCGCTAAAAATACATGACCGGATTTTTCCATCACCAATCGAGCCAATGAAACAGGATTTTTAATACCTGAAATCATACAAACAGCACCTGCATTTAGTTGACTTCCATCCATAATAGAAGCGTCCATTTCATGGGTTCCTTGAGCGGTAAAAACAGATCCTTTTCCAGCATTGTATAACGGAGAGTCTTCCATGATTTTGACAGCCAATTCTACTGCATCAAGTGCGCTTGCACCTTCACTTAACAAAAGATGAGCTTCAGAAACAGCTTGGTCGAGTACTTTTCTGTATCCTTTTTCAGCGGCTTCGGTCATTTTTGATTTCAGTATCGTACCTGCTCCACCGTGAATGGCTATCGCTATTTTTTTTCATGTGACTTTTCAGTTTTAT
>JBLIDJ010000101.1:0-7879 GCA_047634195.1 Flavobacteriales bacterium | reverse complement strand
CATCAATCCTAATCCTTTACCTCGTTTTTCTATGAAAGACTTCGATGGGTGTATCCCTTTGACTCCAACATTGATTAATAAAACAGAGCTTATTTATTTGGGAACAAGTACATGGGATTTTGGCGGAGGAGATGTGTTTGAACAAAACGACTCCATATTCACCAAAGAATTAATTACTGCTCGTGGTTACGATGTGACATTGACTGTAAAAACTCCGTTTGGATGTGTTGATAGCTGGACAAACCCTGAGAAAATTTGGGTAAGACCTTTCCCAGTAGCAGACTTTAGGTATAATCCTGACCCAGTGTCTGTTGCGAATGATGTCATCAACTTTCGCGACGAATCTACTGGAGCCGAAACATATGACTGGACAATGTATAAAGACAGAATGGGAGATATCGTAGATAATACATATCCGGATATTAATCCAAAGCACCCTACTCCACAAGAAGAAGGAGAATACTTGGTGACCATGGACATAAAATCTATGTATGGTTGTGAAGATAAAATTCAGAAGATTATTACTGTGTTAGGCGAAATGTTGGTGAACGTTCCCAACTCGTTTACGCCAAATGGTGATGGCGTGAATGATTATTTTGAGCCAGTCATTTATGGGGCACTTCCAGGCGACTTTAGTTTTATTGTATTCAATCGCTGGGGAGAAATTGTTTTTGAATCGAATAAGATTGAACACAAAGCTTGGGATGGTTTTTACAAGGGGAAACTCTTAACCGATGGGCAATATGTTTATAAACTCATCATTAAGAATAAATACACTGAAAAAATTCAAGAGTTTAAAGGTGCATTTAGATTGTTGAATTAAATTAACTAAGGTCTGCTGAAAAACAGGTATCGCTTTGTTATTCAATTATTTATATCTTTTCGATAAGTATTAAGTGCAAGGTTATGGCGTTAAAAAAAACAAAAATATTGCGCTTTTTGTCCGTCAGTCAGAAAATCACCCTCTATTTTGTTATCTTCAATTCTCAGTATTAGTATACGGCTTCATTTTGTTGCCTCATATAGGTCGTTTTCTCACTTTTTAAGCAGACCCTAAGTACTGATAAAGGAAAACAATTTGTAGCATTAAATCGAATTAATTGCTGTTTTTAACAACCGTTTAAACTGGTTTCCGTTTATTACTAATAATAACCATAACTTAGCATTAAGGACAGTATTGCGCAAAGAAACAGAATGCTAAAAACTTTAAACACACTCATCATATTTATATGTGCACTCACCGCTTTTGCACAAACGGGAGAGAACTGTCAAACCGCTATTTTTGTTGATTCTGATAATTGCAGCGCAATAGCTGATTTTGACAATTCCGGGATTGCTGGAATAACCAAGGGCTCGTGTAATGCAACAGGAACTAACAACTCTATGTGGTTTTCATTTATTGCTGGCGCTTCTATTGTTCAAGTAGATATTATTGGCAATTCATTAAACAATCCTATCGCGACTGTTTTTAATGCAAACAATGGTACCTGCAGTCAATCATCAAACTTTACTGAAATCTATTGTGGAATTAGCGGTAGCAACGAATTAAATTTCACCCTCAACAACCTTGTAGTCAGCCAAGTGTATTACCTATTAATTGATGGGAATGGCAATAACACAGGCTCTTTTCAGGTATGCATGCGGTCGAACAGCACGCCTTTTAATGATGAAATGTGTAATGCCATAACACTTCCAACTAAGAATTTTTGTACCCCTTATGGAAGTTATTCCAACAGTGGAGCTACCGAAGATTTAATTACTGGCAATTCCACCTTTTATCCTCCATGCTTTGACAACAATCCACTCAATGGCGTTTGGTTTAAGTTTGTTGCCAATACCAACTACATTAAAATTACCACAACTGGTTCACCAAATGGCTTAAACAATCCGCAAATTGCACTGCTCACACCTCCTGGGAATGATTGTGCAAGAACCGACTATTCAAATTTCACACAAGTTGATTGTGATCAAAATAATGACAATAGCCATCAAGCGCAAATTATAAACAACAGCTTGACTATTGGCCAAACGTATTATTTGTTGGTAGACGGGTTGAGCACCAACATGGGGTTTTTTAATATTTGTGTAGAAGAAGAGCAAATAACCGGAGTTGCCAATGATTTTTGTGATGATGCCATTGACTTATGTCCTTACCAAACTATTAGTGGTACTACCGTAGGAGCAACAAACACCAACGACATACCAAACACACTTTGGAATGGATGCAACATTGAAACAAACGACATGGTGTATTACCGTTTTGGTACTGGAGCTACGGTAAATGATGTTACGTTAGATATTGCTTATGAATGTACAGGAGCAAAAATACAAGTTGCTGTATTTGAACCCACAGCAACTCCTTGTTCTGGCCTCAACGACAATTGGAACAATATTATCTGTGTAGAAGAAGGACTTATGCCTCAGTTTCAAATTGTGGTTCCTGCAGCAAGCCTTTCTCCCAATACAACGTACTACTTAGTTATTGATGATTACCCCAATTACGAATGTTCATTTGACTTAACAATAAAAGGAAACGCTGGCCCTAAAACAGGCGTTGACCAACAAAAATGTTTGTCAGCATCTGCTTTCAATATGTCAGGATATTCGCCTCCTGGTGGTGTATGGAGTGGCCCAGGTATTATAAATGCAAGTACCGGTCTTTTTTCACCAAGTATCGCTGGTTTAGGAAATCATACTGTCTTTTATCAAATAGGCGCATGTTATGACACCAAGAATATAACCGTTTCTACTGCCGATGTCTTTGTCTCAAGAGATCAAGAAATATGTATGAAGGACACTACTCAAATATTTGGTCAAGCTTTTCCAAGACCATCTCGTTTGATAAAAACTTTTGAAAATGATACGGAAGGAGATTTATCAGATAATGTCTCAAGTTTCACGCGAAATATAGCCGTAACTAGCATTGAACCAAATGTGTTTGATGCTAATAATTCACTCGTAAAAGTATGTGTGAATATTGTTCACATGAGAGCAAAAGATTTACAGATATACCTCAAGGCTCCTAGTGGTCAGCAAGTATTATTGACTCGTGCTAATGGATCTGCTGGCTTTCAATACTTAAACACCTGTTTTGTACCACAAGCAGATATTAGTATTACCGACAATAGCCAAGGTTCGTTTAATGGCAATTTTTTACCAGAAGAGTCTTTTGACATACTGAATGGCGCTAGTGTTAATGGTACTTGGAGTTTAGTTATTGACGATCTTTCGAGTAATAATAATGGGACCTATTACAGTTGGAGCATTTCCTTTTTTGACAAAAACACCTTAAACACTTCCATCTCACCTTGGAGTCCTAATATTAAGATAAGTGATAGGAATATCAATAATCCTTTAGTATTCCCTGATGCAAATCAAACATACACATTCATTGCATTAGACCAAGCCAATTGTAGTAGCAATAAATCGATTGATATTGATGTAGTTCAATCTGAAGTTATTACCATAAATGCTACCTCAACTAGCATTTGCGAAGGTGATTCCGTAAAGATTTCCATTCAAGCACCTGTTGGAAAAACATATGATGTTACCATATCAGATGGCACCAACGATTTTACAAAAGCAACTGCTCAAAATGGAGATTTTTTTATTCTTTACCCAACAACTACTAGTGACTATCAACTTTCTTCGGCTGCGCTAGTAGGGGTCGGTATCAGTTGTGTTATTCCTGATGACAAAATTATTCGTGTAAACGTCAGAACGCTACCTTACTTCACGTTTGACAATATCATCAATGCATGTGAAGGATATAGTATTAATATTAACTATTATTTTTTCCCAACTGAGCCCTTGTCTTTTGTCATTGATACTGGGAATAGTGATATTGTAAAAACCAATTTCGATAGTAATCCTTATCAATTTACAATTGTTGCTAATCAAAATTTTGAATACAAGGTGAAGGAGTTGAGTTATGACAATGCGCCTTATTGTATAGTGTATCCTAACGAAGGAACACAAGTGATTATTCCCGACGCTCCTGTGATTAATATCTCGGGCGACAGTTTGTATTGCGAAGGAGCAACGGCTATTGTTAACGTAGTGATAGACCAACCCGATTTTTTTGATCTTACGGCATCCATCAATGGGACTGATACACTTTTATCAAATATAAAAAGCCCCTATCAATTAACGGTACCTGCTTCAGGAACTACTGACATCCTTTTTAAATATATCAATAACAATGACATAGGTTGTGGATATGATATTAGTATTCCCTTTCAATTTAAGACCGTTGATCCATTATCCTACGAAATTCTTTCAGACACCTGTTACGCTGATCGCGAAGGTGCGCTAATTCGTTTTCAGATTAGTGGTGGTGTTCCTAACACTTATTTTGTGAATGGTACTCCGTCAGGCGCTATTTTTGAAGAGTATGTGCTAACTGGCAATAACTTCAATTTTGCTATCAGTGACGATTCTCCTTGTCCTACAGTTTTTTACAGTGGAGCGGTTGATTGCTCCTGTAAGAGTGATGCCGGGTTGATGAGCGAATTTCCTTTTTTCTTTTGTGAAAATGATACTGTTCGTTTAGATATTCCTGAAGACAACATACCTGAGAATAGTTTTCAAGAGCCCGATGACACCTTAGTTTTTATGTTACATACAGGAACTAGAGATGTTTTAGGAACAGTATTAGATTTAAATTTTGATGCATCATTCACCTTCAAGCCGCAAAATGGTATGGTGGTAAATACTGAATACTATGTTTCCTCGGTTGTTGGGAATGCATTGCCAAACTATCCATGGGTAGACACACTAGATCAATGTCTATCGACACAAGGAACTAGGGTTACTTTCACGTCAAAACCAACGATTCAATTGAGTGGTCCAGACAGTATTTGTTTAGGTGAAGAAGCCTTAATTAACATATCAATTACAGGAAATGCTCCTTTTGATATGGTGTACCAAATAAACAATGACTCATACAACCTCAACAACATTTCAGAAAACGAAATCATTGCAATATCCCCTACAACAGCGAATACGTTTAAAGTAACCAAAGTTTCGAGTGCTAATCCCACTTGCAACATTTATCCAGATTCTACGCTAGAAATAAAGGTGATTGACAGACCTGTAGCAACTAATGTAACGATAAACTGTAACCCTGATCTTGAATCTTTTCAAGTAATTTTTGATGTTGTGGGTGGCGATCCCAACAATTATTCGGTAATAGGTACGGACGGTGCTTTTTCTCCTCCAGGTTCAGCCCGTTTTGAATCTACCAATTTATTATCACCAGCTAACTATGAATTTATCATAGAAAACAACAGCTCATGCCCTGATGATGTGGTCAAAGGTTTCAAAAATTGTTATTGTATTTCATCTCCTGGAAACATGGATGAAACTACTGTTTCGGTGTGTGAAAACAACGTGGCATCAGCCATCTATGACTACCAATATATTTTTGACGATAACGACTCGCTAACTTTTATCCTTCACGATAAACCTGATTTTGAAATAGGCCAAATTTTGGCACAAAACAATGTTCCTGTTTTTGGTTTTCAAACTGGCATGAATTACAACACTACCTATTATATTTCTGCTGTGGTTGGAAACTATGACCCAACTACCGCAGTCGATTTTAACGATGGATGTACTATTGCGGCAAAAGGTACTCCTGTTGTTTTTAAACAACAACCTTCTGTTGCACCCATCAATGATATTACAGCATGTAAAGGCAGTAATATTAATATTCCCATCTCACTCAATGGAACAGCTCCTTACACCATAACTTATAATACCGATACCGAAAATGGAACTTGGGTAGTAAACAACGATGAAGATGTTATCACGATAAACACACTTGAAACCAAAACATTTTACTTAACAAACATTTCTGACAACAACACTCCAAAGTGCTCTACTCCGTTGAACATGGAAATTAAAGTCACTGTTGTTCCAGTGCCTTCCATCGTTTTTAGCTACAACGATTCCATTTGTGAAGGAAATTCAGTGACGCTAGAGACTCTAATAAGTGGCAATGCTCCTTTTAGTTTTGACATTATTAATTCTCAAGGTTTTTCAGCTTCTTTTTCTGGTTTAAGCACTAATGATGTTGTTGAATTTTCCCCTCCAATATCTGGGGTTTATAAAATTGTGGGATTGAGTGACCAAGGATCACCGACCTGCACCAATGATAGTGTGTTTAATTTTCCGATTACTGTTTTTCAAAAACCAAACATCAGCATGACTGCCAGTGATGTTTGTGCAGGCGACAGTGTGGCCGTACAGTTAAATTTTGAAGGGAATGCACCGTTTTTTATCACTATTCAAGACGACCAACAAGGTACTACTGACCAAGACACTACATTCTACCAAGTATTAAATTCTGACACCACTATTTTCAGAAGCTTGACCGATAGTGCCAATGTGTTTGTGTATCGGTACTACGATAACAATGTACTTAATTGCCCAATAGTAGGATCTTTACCATCAATATTTGTTAACGTAAACCCAAAACCGAGCATCGCTATTAATTTCAACGAAACAATCTGTTCGGGTGAATCCATTAATATTCCTTTAACCATCTCTGGCAATGGTCCGTTTGATGTGCAGTTGTCCATCAACGGAGATATACAAGACTTAGTTATTTATGATAGTGATCCTTACATCCCCTTTACGCCAGCGGTGACGAGTACTTATTTCTTTAAAAACATTGTAGATCGAACAAGTACCGCTTGTTCAGCAACAGGTATTGACACTGCTTTTGTTACTGTCAACCCTAAACCTACTGGTACGTTATCCGCAAAATCTGTTATCTGTCAAAACAGTGTGCTGGATGTTGATATTAAAATTCAAGGAAGTCCAACGTTTAGCTACACACTAACATGGTTAAATGAATCAATAACTCAATTCAATAATGGTACAAGTACGGAGCAAATTATTTTATCTGAATCTACTTGGGTGTATCTAACTGAACTTATGGATGGTGCCACTCCTCAATGTACAAAAGCGATGGCCGATAGTTTGTATGTTACCGTAAATACATTGCCTAAAATAACCCTGCTCAGCAAACCAGAAGTATGTAAAGGCGACCCATGGGTTGTAACAACTGAAGGAAGTGGTAGTAACCCGTTTACCTTAAAATTCAAAAGTACTCCTGAAAGTTTTATTTTTAATAACATTGGATTGTCAGACACTATCATATTTTACCCAGATACAAATAACACCTACATACTTACCCAAATATCTGACAATGCTAGCCCTACTTGCTTTGCCACACCTAATGACACACTTAGAGTAAAGGTTATTCCCAAACCTAATGTGAGTTTCACTTCTACAGACAAAGATGGATGTAGTCCCTGGCTCGTAGAGTTTTCCGCAGAAGTAGATTTGAATGATGTTAGTGGCGTAAATTGGAGGTTTGAGGATGGAGCTACCTCTACAAAACTAAATATGCCGCATACTTTTCCTGCTGGGCTTTATCAAGTAACACTTACTGCTTTTGGAAAAAATGGATGTATTAACACGCATGATGATAATGTGCATTCTTACGAATTGCCAAAGCCCGATTTTAGTATGAATCCAAACCCCGTTGGGTCATTGAATCCTACGGTAACATTTTATGATGATGTAAGCAATGGCTTTCCAAAAAAATGGATTTTTGACACACTAGCCACAGATACAAGCAACTTCCCAGCAACCTTTACGTTTCCATTAGATAATCAGGGAGAATATAGAGTTTGGTTAGTAGCGTCCAATCAATATGGTTGTCCTGATTCTACATTTAGGAATCTTCAAGTAATTGGTGAACTAACCATATACGTGCCAAATGCTTTTAGTCCAAACGGAGATGGTCTTAATGATGTCTTTACACCGGTAATTAATGGTTTAACAGAAAACAGTTATCGCTTGAAGG
>JBLIDJ010000100.1:0-7944 GCA_047634195.1 Flavobacteriales bacterium | reverse complement strand
TATTACAGAAGACTGAACACCCACAAATAAAAAAACAACAGCGCATAAAAAAAGCTGCTTAACATGTGTTAAGCAGCTTTTATAAAATATCAGTAATCCTTATTTCAATATGAAACGTATAGGTAGGTTATATTGAACTTTAACGTTTTTACCACGCTGACGTCCAGGAGCCCAATTAGGCATAGAATTTACGACTCTAAGTGCTTCCTTGTCACATCCTCCGCCAATACCTTTCAGTACGCTGGCATTTTTTACTTTCCCGTC
Organism: Flavobacteriales bacterium; assembly: GCA_047634195.1. Taxonomy (GTDB): domain Bacteria; phylum Bacteroidota; class Bacteroidia; order Flavobacteriales_D; family Luteibaculaceae; genus JBLIDJ01. The sequence continues at coordinate 7,680 of JBLIDJ010000100.1, read as the reverse complement.
TGTATCAACAACAAAAGTAACATACACGACACCTTGAATTCCAGCATCTGCAGCCATGGCAGGGTAGTCGGTGTTGTTTCCTAAAAATTTAAATAATGCAGCTTCACCACCAGGAAATCCAGGCATTTCTTCTACAATAGTAAAAATCTCTTCTTCCGTTACTTCCTCTTCAGGTTCGTCAATGATTTCAATTTGAGTATCTTCATCTACTTCCAAATCCACAATTTCCAACTCCTCTTCTATCACCTCGTCATCTTCAACGATTTCAATAATAGTTGTTTTAACAGGTGGTGGTGGCGGTGGTGGTGGTGTAACTTGTGTTACTGGAATAATTTCTTCTTCCAACAAATCTAAGTTTAATGAACCTAATTGGCTTTCAGTCTCATCAAATACAGTGTATTCAAAGGCTAACAAAACAGCAGCGAGTGCCGTAATTAATCCAACTTGTAAAAACACTGATCTTTTTTTCTCTAAATCAGCTTCTGGGTTTTTCTTCAACTCCATATTAACACGGTTTTTAAGGTGAGGCTAATATAAAAAATTATATGTACACACCTTTATTTATTGTTGATGCAATTGCCATAAATAAGTCTGAATATTAACAGTCCTAATACGGATCCAATAGCGTTTGCTATCATGTCATTAAGCTCTATAAATCTGTCGATTAATAATGCTCCTTGTATTATTTCTATTAGAATTCCATAAGTAATGGCAATGCTAATGCTTATTACATTGACTCTATAACGCAATATTGCATACTGATGTTGTTTTAAAAACCCAACTTTAAGCAGTAAGGTGAAAATAAGAAAAACAGACATGTGTGCAAATTTGTCAAATGCTAATATGTCCCAAAACGGGACTTCGGGCATTTGACTCCCTGGAATACAGCACAATACTAATATTAGTAATGCCCAAAGTATAGCAGGTATGATGCGTTTAAGCAACAAAGTAATTAAGCAATTAACTCTTGATACTGCTCGCTAGACAACAAAGTGTCTAATTCTGAGCTATCGGTAATCCTTATTTTTACCATCCATCCTTCACCATAAGGGTCAGAATTTACAATCTCTGGGTTAGCTTCTAAACTGGTGTTTACTTCTAGTACTTCTCCAGAAATAGGCATAAACAAATCAGATACGGTTTTTACCGCTTCTACTGTTCCAAATACTTCTTCTTGATCTAAGGTTTCACCTTCTGTTTCAATCTCAACATAAACAATGTCGCCTAATTCACTTTGTGCGTATTCTGTAACACCTATTGTTACTACATCTCCGTCAACTTTAATCCACTCGTGTTCTTTGGTGTATTTTAATTCTGCAGGTATATTCATTTTCTTATATTTTTTTGTCAAAATTAATGCTTTTAGTGTTTTTGCAAAATTTAATTTGAACAGGATAATCACACACCTAATAATGGGTCTATGCTTCTTTTCAAACGCTATATTTTGAAGGGAACTAATCCCCAATATTGGCGAATCAATTATTTCAAATCAAACCCAATATCTGTTCTGTAATAAGCTTTCTCAAAACTCACTTTTTTCATGCTGTGGTAAGATTTTGTAATGGCTTCTTCCATATTGTCTCCAAATGATGTGAATGCAATAACACGGCCACCTGCACTGACAATTTTATTGTCTTTCATAGTAGTTCCTGCATGAAATACAATGCTGTCGGTAACAGTTTCTAAGCCTGTAATTTCTTTTCCTTTTTCGTAAGCTTCTGGGTATCCACCACTCACCATCATGATGGTAGCTGCTGTGCGGGGATCAATTTCCCACTCTACCGAATTTAAATTCCCGTTGGCCAAGGCCATGAAGGCTTCTAGCAAATCTGTTTTTACACGAGGCAATACTACTTCCGTTTCTGGATCGCCCATACGTACGTTGTATTCTACCACTTTTGGCTCACCTTGTACATTCATCAATCCAATAAAGATGAATCCTTGATAATCTATTTCTTCTTCTTGTAATCCCTTGATGGTAGGTATTATCACTTGCTCTTCTACTTTATCTATAAAGGCTTGGTTAGCAAATGGCACTGGCGAAATAGCACCCATACCTCCGGTGTTTAAACCTTTGTCGCCTTCACCAATGCGTTTGTAATCTTTAGCTGCTGGCAATATTTTATAATGCTCACCATCTGTTAACACAAACACGGAACATTCTATTCCGTCCAAAAATTCTTCTATCACCACACGAGAGCTAGCGTCGCCAAATTTGGCATCTTCTAACATTGATTTAAGCTCTTGTTTCGCTTCGTTTAAATCTGTTAAAATAAGCACTCCTTTTCCTGCTGCCAATCCATCCGCTTTTAAGACGTATGGTGGTTTTAGTGTTTCTAAAAAGTCGTATCCTTCACTAATATTACTTGCTGTGAATGTTTTGTATGCTGCAGTAGGCACCTTGTACTTGGCCATAAACTGTTTCGAGAAGTCTTTGCTTCCCTCGAGCTGGGCTCCTGCTTGTGAAGGACCTATAACTGGCACTGAGTATAGTTGGTCATCATTCTTGAAGAAATCGAAAATACCATTAACCAAGGGGTCTTCAGGCCCCACAACAACCATATTGATATCTTTTGCTAATACTAGTTTTTTTACGGCTTCAAAGTCATTCACATTCAACAGAATGTTCTCTCCAAGTTCGTGTGTTCCTGCATTGCCAGGAGCAACATATAAATTGGTGAGTAATTCACTTTCTACAATTTTCCAAGCAAATGCGTGCTCTCTGCCGCCTGATCCTAATATTAGTACATTCATGTTGTGCTATTTTTCGTGGCAAAAGTAATATTTAACTATCAGATGACCTTACAAAGAGTTGCAATAGATTTATAACATGCTACTTATTTTGTGAGAGAATTTTATGTAAATCAAAAAAGCCACCCTCAACAATGTTGGGGATGGCTTTTATATCAATAAGGTGTAGCTTATTTTCTACGTGCTTTCTCGTGGGTAGAATAATTCAACTTCAAGGCTTGTACTTCTCTAAGCCTTTGCTTTACGTCAGTAACAATTCCCATTTTGGTTTCCTTATCTACTTTCATAGAAGTAGTAATCAATGGCACTTCTTGCTCATCTCTTCTTTTTCGGTTTTCTTCAACCCATAATTCAATATCGCTCACTTTTGCAAAAGCATCATTAAGCTGAATACGAGGTTCAGTACCGTAACGTTCATCGACTGGCTGTCCAATAAAAATATAATCTACCAAGGCTTTGTTCGTCAACTTGTCAACTTCCGAAGCTTGTGGTTTATTCACTTTTACTTTCATGTCAGCGTCACGCATCACAGTAGTTACCATGAAAAAGAATAAGAGCATGAACACGATATCTGGCAACGAAGCCGTTGATATGCCTGGTGCCGATTTTTTTCCTTCTGGTCTAAACTTAGACATAATCTTTGCAGTTTAAATTAGTTAGCATTCACATCAATAGGTTCAGCCTCTGAAATACGTTGAGGGTAAACTTGACGAATGGCTAATATGCGTTCTTTATCTTCTTCCTTGTTAGCATCTAACTCAGAATACCGTTTACCAAAATTTTTCTGAGAAATCTCATCTCTCAATTGGTTAACTGCCGACTGCAATTCATTTTGAACCTGAATATACATATCATACGAAGTACCTCGGTCATTTCGCAATGAAACAACTGCTGAACTTGGTAATTCTCTAAACGCTCCAAAAAATTTGATTGCTAAAGCTTTGTTTTCCCACTTTTTAACTTGTGTTTTTGCATCTCCATTTTTAGGATTAGCTTTTAACACAGCTTTTGCTTGCGTAAGATTTTGTTTAACTTCAGCTCTAGTAACAATACTCATTTCTGGCAAATCGTCTCTTCCGCTAGGGTTGGTAAAAAACTCTACAGCTCCATCCTTTAGATCAGCAATATCCATGACATTACCTTCAACTAATAGTTGATCGCTTGAGTTTACCAACACTTCATATACATTCTTCTTTTTTACTGGTGGCGATACAATGTCTTCTACTTTTGGTGGAAGTTGTCGTAAAATACCAGTATCCTGGTCCATTGTGGTCGTTACCAGGAAGAATATAAGCAGGAGGAAAGCGATATCAGCCATTGAGCCAGCATTGATCTCTTCCGGACCACTTTTTCCTCTTCTTGCCATAATTGTTATTTTAAAATTTTACGAGCTTCCACGTATATGATTGATCCAATTGCTCCGAAAAGCAAAAAGTATAACAACCATAAACCAGCTCCAACTATTTTAGAAACACTTCCCGATACAACTGTCCAATGATCCATTACATCGCTAGATGCAATTAGGTAAGAAATCAAGATAAGTCCAATAAATCCAAGTACTCCGTAAAGAGTTTCTTTTGATTCTTTTGCTTTTTCGATAAACATTTTGACACCGAAACCTACCGCTGCAACCGTTGCAATAAGCATGGCTATGTAGGTGATTCCTAATGCAGACCCAACGAGTCCGTTCATATCGAAAAACGCAATACCAGCAATAAATATTACGCCCAAACCAATGACCGCAAACTTAATAATGGTTAACGCTAGGTTAATTTGTTTGCTATCCATGGTGGTTTATTTTTTAGAAGTTTCGTGTCTTACTAAAATATCTATCAAAGATATTGAGGCATCTTCCATGTTGTTTACAATATTGTCAACTTTAGCAACAATATAATTATAAAACACTTGAAGAATAATTGCAACAATTAAACCAAATACGGTTGTTAAAAGGGCAACTTTAATACCATCAGCAACAATTGCAGGAGAGATATTGTTTTCAGCAGCAATTGCATCAAAAGCGTCAATCATACCAATTACAGTACCCATAAACCCAAGCATTGGTGCTAAAGCAATGAATAATGAAATCCATGAAAGTCCTTTTTCTAACAATCCCATCTGAACTCCTCCGTATGCAACAACTGATTTCTCAACCATTTCTACGCCTTCGTTCGAACGCTCTAATCCTTGGATAAAGATAGATGCAATAGGACCTGGAGTATTACGACATACTTCTTTTGCTGCTTCTACACCACCACTACTTAAAGCGTCTTCGATGCTTGACATCAATTTGGTTGTGTTAGTTGTAGCAAGATTCAGGTAGATAATTCGTTCGATACAAAGTGCAAGACCTAGTATTAAACAAATTAATACAACTGACATAAACATTGGTCCACCTTCAATGAATTTTTGTTTTAGTACTTGATGCATAGATTGCTCTACGACAACTTTTTCTTTTTTTGCTGGAGCTTCTACAGGAGCAACAACTTCAGTTGTTTCCATGGTAGTGTCTTCCATCATTTCATTAGCAGTAGAATCATCGCTAACCATTTCAGTTGATTCTGTTTCTGCTTCTTGTGCAACGGTATAGTTTGCTGCTCCATACGACAGCAGTCCAAACACGGCAACTAATGCAAATAGCTTTTTCATGATTTTGTTATTTGTTTCTTTTTATGATTATTTGGTTACTTATTTTACTCATTTATTGCGGAGAGGAAGGGATTCGAACCCTCGATTCCGTTACCAGAAAACACGCTTTCCAGGCGTGCGCCTTAAACCACTCGGCCACCTCTCCTAATAGCCTGGCGTATCGAAAATTCGATTGCCAAATTACAAAACATATCTAATGAGCAATACCAGTGCATTTGCCGCAAACATTGTTTTGTTTTATACTATATAGGAGGGCAATGATACCAAAAACCTTGAATATAAAAGACAATCTGCTAATTTATTTTTCAACGAAACCGTTTATTTTATTGAAATTTCACCTGACAAATTCTTTTTATAATATTTCCTTGATTCAACTAACGACATATTTAAGCCTATCGTATGCATAAGCTTAGTTATGGCAGCTTCTGTGGTCATGTCCAAGCCACTAACGACTCCTATTCGGTGCAGCTCTGTGCTTGTTTCATACCTACCTTGGTCAACTGACCCACCAGCACATTGTGTGACATTAACCACGATAACACCCCTTTTAATAATATTTTCTAACGCTGCTACAAACCACGGATATGTGGGCGCATTGCCCGAACCAAATGTTTCCAATATTATACCTTTCAGTCCTTCAATTTTCAACACAGCCATTACTGCTACTTTGGTAATCCCTGGGTATAACTTGAGGATAGCTACGTTATCATTCAATGAAGGATAATATGTAAATGGCTCTGCAGAAGGTGTTTTTGTGTTACTCCAATTATACTCTATATGCACTCCTGCTTGAGCGAGTGGTGGGTAATTAGCTGATTTGAAAGCATCAAAATGTTCTGCATTAAATTTAGTAGTTCTATTACCTCTTAATAAGGTATACTCAAAGTAAATAGATACTTCAGGTACTACCGCTCTATTTTTTTTTCGTGCTCCAGCAATTTCTATCGCAGTTATCAAATTTTCTTTACCATCTGTCCTGATCGTCCCTATGGGTAATTGTGAGCCTGTTAATACGACAGGCTTACTTAAATTTCTGAGCATAAAACTTAAAGCACTGGCGGTATAAGCCATGGTGTCTGAGCCGTGTAATATCACAAACCCATCATATTTTTCATATTCATCTGTAACAATTTGGCCAATTCTTTGCCATACTTCAACATCCATATTTGACGAATCTATAGGCTCATCAAAAGAAATAGATTGTAAGCGAATATTAAACTTTGTGAGTTCGGGGATTTCTTTTTTAAGGTGATTAAAGTCAAATGGCTTAAAGGCATTTGATTTAAGGTCTTTAATCATACCAATAGTTCCGCCGGTATATATAATGAGGACTGATGAAGGTGCTAGCATAAAATTTTAATTTCCAAAAAGTTGAAGCGCATTTGCGGTAGTAACTTTAGCTACTTCAGCCAAAGTGCATTGGTAAATATCGGCCAATTTCTCAGCAATGTGAGGTATGTACGACGATTCATTTCTTTTCCCTCTAAAAGGAACAGGTGTTAAGTATGGCGCATCGGTTTCTAGTATTATTCGTGATATAGGAATGTGCGGCAACACTGCTGGTAAATCACTTTTTTTGTAAGTGACAACGCCTCCTATGCCTATAAAAAAATCGCCTAATGATGTGATTGTTTGATAGTCGGCTAAAGTTCCTGTGAAGCAGTGAAATACGCCTCGCAAATCTGTTGGATTGAATTGTTTTAAAACATCAAATATTTCTTGAAATGAATCCCGTGCATGAATCACAATAGGCAAATTTAAATCAATGGACCATTGCACTTGCATGGCAAAAGCATGCTGTTGTTCTTTCAATAAGGTTTTGTCCCAATACAAGTCTATGCCAATTTCTCCAACAGCCTTGTATGTGTTTTTATCAAACCAGACTTTTACTTTTTCTAACTCCTTTAGGTAATATTTCGTAACCGAACATGGATGCAAACCCATCATGGGATAAAAAAATGCAGGATCCTTTTCTACTAATTTGTGCAGTACATCAATGGTGTCCACATCAATGTTGGGCAAATAAATACGTTTTATTCCATTGTTTTTTGCTCGTTGAATGATCTCCTCAACGTCATCTTCAAACTCTGAAGCGTATAAATGTGCATGTGTATCTATAAATTCCATGAGTATCCTTCAAAAAGCCTTTTATTTGTATATTCATTTTAATGACACAAAAATCGATTGAAGATGATTAGAAAACAACTTATACCCGCATTATTTACCATCGCTATGTTGTTATGCATCACTTCTTGTGATAAAATTCGACAATTAAAAACATTT
>JBLIDJ010000099.1:0-8198 GCA_047634195.1 Flavobacteriales bacterium | reverse complement strand
TCCGCAGGATTCACAAATCCTGCGTTTAAAAAGTTTAGCGTTTTTAACTCGTTTTAGAAAACCATTGACAACAGTGTTTTTTTTTAATTAACATCATGTAAGACATTAGAAATCATATTCACCGCTGGTGCACAAATCTTTCGCCTTTCAAGCATAGTGTCAAAATCAGATTTATAAGATAACACCAACCTCTGTTTAGTACTCAATACGGAGGTTTGATTTACGGAACATCTTTCATAGGCCTCTTGTCGCTATTAAACGGCTCTCGATCACAAGCTATGTCGTTTTAAGTCCTCAAAACGCAGTGTTGAAATCGTAAAAAAAAGTGGTTGAAATTCCCTTAAACTAGATATCTTCATGGCATGGAGGAAGACAATAAAACAGCAGAAAAAAGCAGGCTTAAAAAAAGGATGGATGCCATCAAAGATTTCCAATGCAAAGACTTAATTGCTGTATTAGAAGAACCTACTCACTTCAACAACATAGGAAAAGTAATACGCTGTGTCAATACCCTTGGAGTTGATAAACTCTATGTCATAGACAGTAAAAACAAGCTACCCGACGAATGGGAAGAAATGCGAAAACATAAACCATTGCTTCGCATGTCGGCCTCTGCCATCAAATGGAGTTTTGTGAAAAAATTTGCATCCACAAAAGCATGTTTAGATCACTTAGAGGAGGAAGAATTTATTTCTATGGCAACTTCTCCACATCAAAAAGGAAAAAAGAACATAGTACTCCAAGAAGGAGATTTTACACACAAAAAACTAGCGGTTTGGTTTGGCAGTGAGTCAAACGGGCTGAGTGAAGAAGCTATTGAACGAAGTGAAGCCTGTGTGAACATAGAAATGTACGGGATCATAGAAAGCATGAACTTATCGGCCTCAGCAGCAATTGTACTTTACGAAATAACCAGGCAAAGAAGGGCAATGAACGTTTAAATGTTGAAGAAAAACAAGCCTTTTGCTAATTGTATAAAAGCCATATCACCCTAATTATCTGCAAGTTATCTTGGTTAAATCAAATCCTTTTACTTTTGACAATTCACCGCACTGAAAAATCTAATTAAGTAAGGTTACCTTAAAATGTGTCCTACAAAATAATGGTATCATAAACCCGAAACTTACTTACACGTATCTAATGAACACGCATTTCATAAGGTACCTGATGGTCCTTATTATCATAAGTATTTGTGCCAGCCACTTAATGATTCACACTCCTGCTATGGAAAGCATTCCTTTTACAGAACACTTTAATCATCAAACAGTTTTTGAAACAGCGTGGACAAATAATTCTTTTGAAGCTCCTCCATCTTAAGAATTACATAATGGCCGTTTAAAAATTACCACCAGAGCGAATAGTACCGATAGAATAAAGGTGAAAACAAAGCAAAATGATGTTGGAATTGGTACATACGAATGACGTATTTACGTTCCACAATTTGACATACACGACCAATGTAACATAGGAGCTTTTATGTATCATTCGGGGAAAATACCCGATGAAATCGATTTTGAAATTGGATCAGGAACTATCGTCGATAGAAAAAGACTAAAAGCCAAAACGAATGAAGCTATTGTGCATTGTACTTCACAATATGCTCCTCATGCATCAGAAATTTTTAAAGTAAGTGCCGAACAGTGGCATATATTCACCTTAGTATTGACAGAAAACAATAATCGTTATTTAGTAAGGTGGTACATCAATAAAGTACTTGTAAAAACCTTACAAACCAAGATAAGCACAAGTCATCAATTTTCGGTGCAAAATAGCCTTGAGAACTTGCCGTTTATAGGCGAACAGTTACCAGCCAAAAAAAACTACGTTATGTTCGATTCCTTTACATTCCAATAAAGGATAATTGCAGCATGAATACTTCTTGTACTTTACTTCACAAACGAAACACCAACATATTATATAGAAACGAGTCGGATTAGAAGAAGTAGGCATTCCTTAAACCTTAATTTTCATAAATTGGTTTAGCCCTATTGATAGAGCAAGTCCTTTGTTAGACACTTTAAGGGAAAAAATGTCTTAGGTATGCTGTGTGTATTGGAGGCTTAAGACTGATGTTTTTGGGTTTTTTCAAAAAAAATAGTTGTTACTGATAACTTAGGTGTTCTCAGACAGTATTTTTAATGCTGAATTTTCAATGAATAGTTTGCCTATCATTATTGGAGCTATATTCTTTGCTCTACAAATCTATGCTGTTTTCTCAGGCTAATCCGATATAGCAATTAGAATTTCAAGAATGTTAGGCCTTAATTTAAAGGCTAACTTCAAGCCTCCTTATTTTTCAAATTCATCTAGTAGTTTCTGGAATAGATGGCATGTTTCACTACCTACTTGGTTTAGATATTATGTTTACATCCCATTAGAGGGCAATCGAAAAACCTCATTAAAAATTAAACACAGCTTTTTCATAGATTTATTTATTTTTTCAACTAGAATGAGTCCTATTTTATTAAGAGTCTTTCCAAAATTGATTCATGTGTGTTTTCTCAGCACTAAGAACTACCAACGAAAGTAAGACTTAGTTTACACGAAAAATAAAACGGGTTGGTTTTAGGCAATAAATAGTAGCAGTTGTTTACTGTACTTTCAACACTTTATCAATCAAACCTAATGCAATGTTCAATTGTTCTGCGGGAGTTAATTCAGAATTATCAATCACAATAGCATCTTCAGCCTGACGTAGTGGATCATTGGCCCTATGTGTGTCTTTGTAATCTCGGGCTTTAATGTTTTCAGAAACTGCCTCTAAACTAACTTCAGGCTGTGTTGCCTTAAACTCGTTGAAACGACGTATGGTTCTTACTTCGTGGTTGGCAGTCATAAACAATTTTAGCTCAGCATTAGGAAAAACAACCGTACCTATGTCACGTCCGTCCATAACCACACCTTTGTTTTCGCCCATTTTTTGTTGAATGACTACTAACTTTTTTCTAACATCGGCCAGTTTGCTTACTTCACTCACCAAGTTGCTTATCTCCATGGTTCTAATCAAGTGTTCCACTTTTTCGCCATTCAACCATGTTTCGGTTTTACCGTCATAAGCTGTTTGATGAATGTTAATTTGGTCTAAGACTTCGCTGAGTTTTTGTTTGTTGGGTATGCCTTGCTCAATAATACCGTGTTGTTTGGCAAACAAGGCTACAGAGCGATACATGGCACCTGTATCAATAAACACATAATTGAGTTCTTTGGCCAATGCTTTGGCTAAGGTGCTTTTTCCGCACGAAGAATATCCGTCTATGGCTATGTTGATCTTGTTCACTCTTGTTATTTTTTTGCTAAAATAACCGAATGAAAACTAATTTCAGAATTTGTTAGCTTTTCTTATGCAGAAAATCTCCAAATTGCCATTGTAGGCTGAACACATTGCTGGGTGCTGATAAGTGATAAGAAGCGTATCCATAACTTAATTGGAAGTAGCTCAAGGTTAAAGCAAATCCGAATGAAATTCCTGTTGCGCCTGTTTTTTGATCTACTTTTAGTTCTTGTCTTCTTCGATAATCATACCCAATTCTAGCAGCAATACTTTTGCTTATCAACACTTCCGTCCCTATTTTGATATGACGCATAAGCTTGTCTCCAAAACCATTCTGGGCTTCATTCAATATTTCGCCGGTTATTGGATCTACCTCAACAATTCTGTTTGGATCTTCAAAGGTCAAATCCCATTTTTCTAAATGATCGGCAGTTATGGCAAATCGCAACGGTGACTGCCCTAGTCTTTTGTACAAAGAATAGGTCAAATTCAATGGGAAATCTCCCACACTATCGGTATATGTTTTTAGTTGTTTACCAGCATTTCGCAAGGTAAGCACCATATCCAAATCGTTTGACACACGCTGATATGCAACACTTAAATCGAATCCAATACCCGTAGAAGTGTAAGTGTCGTAATTGGAATTAATAAACTTTACGTTTGTTCCAACAGTAAAAGAACTATCTATTTTATAACTGTAACCCGCCTGTACAGCCATGTCTTTGACCGTGAAAGAACCCAAATCGTTACCAACCGCATCGGTGCGGGTAAATGAGCCATAGTTACCTAACATACCTCCAAAACTAAGCGTATGCAAAGAATCCAGTGCCCATGCTGTCCCAAAGGAAGAAAAACTAATGTCGTTAATGTAATCGTTGTGTTGAAAAACAACGGTTTGGTGCATATTTTCATTCAACAACGAAGGGTGAATGAGTCCAACTTCTAAATCAGCTTTGTTGCCACCAACAGGCGCACTCCCCAAAGCGGTCGTTCTTGCCCCAGTAGGAATTTCTAGAAATTGAAAAATCTTTGTTCCTCCTATTTGACCATTTGTCTCGTTTTGAGCAAAAAGACAAACATGGGTCAGAAAAACTGTGGTAATTAAAAATAGCTTGCGTAAAAACATTGGCTAGAAAACGAAAAACTGCTTAGCATATTGCTAAGCAGTTTAAATTAAACAATATTTTTTGGTCTTTTAACCTTCGTACTTGTCAAAGCAACTTTCAACACATCTTCAATTTCCGCTACATAGTGGAAGGTAAGTCCGCTAATGTATTTTTCGTCGATATCAAGTATGTCTTTTTTGTTGTCTTCGCACAAGACTATTTCTTTTATTCCTGCACGTTTTGCAGCCAATATCTTTTCTTTAATCCCTCCTACTGGCAACACTTTTCCACGTAAGGTAATTTCTCCGGTCATAGCCAAGTGAGATTTTACTTTTTGCTGTGTAAAAGCTGACGCAATAGCGGTAATCATGGTGATACCTGCCGACGGGCCATCTTTAGGAGTAGCCCCTTCAGGTACGTGTAAGTGAATATTCCAGTTGTCAAACACTTCTGCTTTCAAGCCAATCAATTCTGCATTAGCCTTCAAGTATTCATGTGCGATCAAAGCCGATTCTTTCATCACCGAACCAAGGTTACCTGTTAAGGTTACTTTTCCTTTTCCTGGTGTCAAACTAGTTTCAATAAACAAAATAGCTCCTCCAACAGATGTCCAAGCCAATCCTGTAACCACTCCAGCTACATTGTTGTTTTGGTATTTGTCTTTGCTATGTGCAGGTCCTAAAATATCATCAAGCTGATCTGGTTTTATCTCTAACTCATATTCTTGTTCCAACGCCAGTTCCATAGCACGGTGACGTACCAGTTTTGAAATACGTTGGCTTAGTTTTCTAACGCCCGATTCGTTGGTGTAGCTTTCAATGAGTTTTTCTAAGGTAAGTTTGTTAATCTTTATTTGATCTTTCTTCACCCCATTATCGCTCAATTGCTTTGGCACTAGGTGCTTCTTAGCAATTTCTATCTTTTCTTCTATGGCGTATCCATTCACCTCAATAATTTCCATACGATCGCGCAGGGCAGGATGAATAGACGATAAATTGTTGGCCGTAGCAATAAACATGACTTTGCTTAAATCATATTCAAGCTCCACAAAATTGTCGTGAAAAGCACCATTTTGTTCTGGGTCTAATACTTCCAATAAGGCAGAAGACGGATCGCCATGAGAATCTTTCCCAAGCTTATCAATCTCATCTAAAATAAAAACAGGATTGGATGAACCCGATTTTTTAATATTTTGAATCACACGTCCAGGCATGGCTCCAATGTAAGTTTTACGATGTCCTCTAATCTCAGCTTCATCTCTCACACCACCCAAAGACATACGTACATACTTACGTCCAATAGATTCGGCAATTGACTTCCCTAACGATGTTTTCCCAACCCCTGGAGGGCCGTACAAACATAAGATAGGTGCTTTCATATCGCCTTTTAGCTTCAATACTGCTAAATGCTCAATGATTCTACGTTTTACTTTTTCCAAACCATGGTGGTCACGGTCCAAAACACGTTGTGCTTTTTTAAGGTCGAATTTATCTTTGGTAAAAACATTCCAAGGCAAATCGAGCAACAACTCTACGTAATTCATTTGCACACCAAACTCAGCTCCTGCTGGGTTCATGCGTTGCAATTTATCTAGTTCTTTGTGAAAAGATTTAGCAATTTTTTCGTTCCATTTTTTCTTTTCAGACCTCTTTTTCAATTCACCAATTTCACGCTCATTAGGATTATCTCCCAACTCGTCCTGAATGGTTTTCATTTGTTGGTGCAAAAAGTACTCGCGCTGTTGGCGATCAATGTCCGTTTTTACTTTGCTTTGAATATCATTCTTGATCTCAAGCAACTGCAATTCTTTATCCAAATGCTTCAGCACCATTTCTGCACGCTTGTGCAAATCGGCAACTTCCAACATCCGTTGTTTATCATTAACGTCGGCATTAAGGTTAGAAGAAATAAAGTTGATTAAAAACGAAGGGCTTTCAATGTTTTTTATCGCAAAACTAGCTTCCGACGGAATGGTAGGAGACTGCTTAATGATGGTCAAAGACATGTCTTTGATCGTACTCACCAAGGCTTGGAAGTTCTTATCTTTTTTTGTAGGTCGTTTCTCGGTAAATTCAACTACGCGGGCCTCCAAATAAGGATCTGTTTTGATCACTTCTTTTAGCTCAAATCGTTTTTTACCTTGAATAATAGCTGTTGTACTTCCATCGGGCATTTTTAGCAAACGCACGATACTGGCAAGAGTTCCTATGCTATTGATATCATCTTCCGTTGGTTCTTCTATCTTTTGGTCAAGCTGAGCAACAACCCCAATCATCTTTTTAGCTTTATAAGCTTCCTGAATGAGTTTTATGGACTTGTCTCTACCTACTGTGATGGGAATAACTACCCCTGGAAATAACACCGTGTTTCTTAATGGCAAAATTGGCAGAGATGCAGGCGTTTCTTCTGCATCCATCAACTCTTCATCTTCACTGGTTATCAACGGAATGAGTTCTGTTTCGTTATCCATTAACTCACTAAACCCTATTAAATCTTTATCAAACATATCGTTCATGCTGTCTTCTTTACAGTCATTGTGTCATACAAGCGCTACTTGTTAGCGTGCGGCTTGTGTTAGTCAATAGCTATGCCAAACCTATTATTTTCTGTATTTATGTGTCTCACTAAAAATATGAGTGAATACTTCTTCATCCATTTCATCAAAGCTTATTTTTCTTCTTTCCATCATTTTATTGGCTACTTCAAATGCTTTTTCAAGATGAAAGGTCTCAAAACCACTTGCTCCACCCCAACTAAAGCTAGGGATAAATTTTTGTGGAAAACCACCACCAAACACATTGGCTGCTACGCCAACGACAGTTCCTGTATTAAACATGGTATTGATACCCGATTTGCTATGGTCGCCCATTAACAACCCACAAAATTGCAAGCCAGTGTCTATCATCGTTTCAGATACATAGTCCCATGATCTTACTTCCCCGTAGTTGTTTTTAAGGTTGGAGTTATTGGTGTCAGCACCTAAATTGCACCACTCTCCTAGCACAGAATCCCCTAAAAAGCCATCATGTCCTTTGTTGGAATACCCAAAAATGACGGAATTGGTCACTTCTCCACCCACTTTGCAATGTGGTCCTATGGTGGTTGCGCCATAAATCTTTGCGCCCATTTTCACGGTGGCATGATTGCCTAATGAAAAAGGCCCTCTAATCAATGATCCTTCCATTACCTCAGCTCCTTCACCAATGTAAATTGGGCCATTGCTCGCATTCAAGAAAGCTCCTTGCACTGTGGCTGTAGGATGAATAAATATTTGTGTACCTAGTAGTTGATTGTTTTCTTCATAACCAACAAAAGAAGGAGATACATTCATAATCTCCCAGTCCAATTGAATAGCGGCTTCGTTTTTCTGAAAAATATCCCAAGGGCGTTCTATTTGAAAAAGTTCGCCGTCAAATTGTTTTAAGGTGCTTCTACCCAAGATAGAATTTACATCGGCATACGATGTGTTGGCAGCAACAAGGTTATTGTCATGGGTTAAGGCTTGTCCGTTTTCCAATTCCTTAATCGCTTTCACCAACGAAGGAGTAGGCAAAACACGGCCATTAATCCAAATTTGCTGCCCTGTTGGGCAGGAGCCAAATCGTTTTTGCAAATACGCCTGCGTAGAAAACTTAGGTGTTTCGTTCATCACCAAAGCCCATTTTTCAGCGATAGTAAGCGTACCACATCTAATATTGGCGCAAGGCCTTGTGAATGTAAAAGGCAATAATTGATCTCGAAATTTATCGTCAAATAATATCATAACCTAGTGTGTTGAAAACAAAAAAGCCCTGAACATGTTGTTCAGGGCTTCCAAAAAT
>JBLIDJ010000098.1:0-8792 GCA_047634195.1 Flavobacteriales bacterium | reverse complement strand
ATTTCAAATTGAGCTTGAGGCATATAGGTTTTATATTGTACTGCAAATTCTGGTGTTGATACACCGTCATAACGTCCAGCAACAATTAATGTTTTAGCGTTCACATCTTTTAATTGTTGTCTATAGTCTTGATTAATCATACTCCCAGAGACATCAAAATCACCATCATTTCCAATGATTGTAGTGTAGACATCTCCAGCCCAGCCTCTGTATTTTTTCTTCGGAACTTTTGATCGTAACGCCGTATTATGATAGTAGATGTATTTTGTAGGGAAATCTCCATAAACTGTTTTTAGAGGGTCTTGACTAGATACATATCCTAATTTCCGAAGAGAATCTACAGCAATCCATTTCTCAGGGAAATGTGTTTTAGCATAATGGTTATAGCTATCACAGTTGGCTTGCCACATGGCCCCAGAATGAAACCCATTTATGAGCACCATATTTTTCACATTGTCTTTATATTTTATAGCATAGGCTTGAGCAGGGACCGTTCCATAAGAATGTCCAACGAGTGAGACCTTGTCAAACTTTAGAAGCGTTCTCAGTTTTTCAATGAGTTCAACGTCTGCTTCTACACTGTATTCATCAGTATTTTTGGCATCATCACTCATGCCGCGACCCAGCCAGTCAAAAAAGACAACGGTATTGGTTTTATAATACTGCCCAAAAGCACCTTGCATATAATCATGAGAATTCCCAGGGCCTCCAGGAAGAAAAAATATAGGGTCGCCTTCGCCTAGAATTTCTACATTAATGTTATAACCATCAATGTCATAAAATTTAGATTCAAACTTCTCGAAGATATTGGGATCTGTTTGTGAATACACTGTTGAAAAAGTAAAACATGCAAAAACAAATAAAACTTTTAGTGTAGAGGTCATAATGATGAGTTTATTGTAAATATAATTATAAAGAGCGTAACAAAAAAAAATCTGCTATGAAGCAGATTTTTATAATTAGGTACTCTATTAACTCTCGATGTCTTCTTTTTTATTAGGAAGTGTTTTCGTGTCTGCTGCTGCTGCTTTGTCTTTACCTTTTAAATACTCAGGCAAATCCATACCAGCCATATTAAACATGTCCTGTAATGGCGGAACCGATTTGTACATACCTGACAAGAAATTAGCTGTAGATGATTTTCCGTTCTCGCTAGTGGTACCACTATCCCAAACCGTCACTTTATCAATTTTGATGTTTTTGATAGCTTCTGCTTGTGTTCTTACTAATTCTGGTAATTTATCAGCAATCAATAACAAGACAGCATCTCTAGTGCTATTTCCAGCAGCTTTTACAATTTGTTCCATACCAGCAGCTTGTTTTGTTAAGATCTCATACTGACCTTGGGCTTCGGCTTGTGCTTTAAATAGTATCGCATCGGCTTCTCCTTTTGCACGTCTTCTAATACGCTCAGCCTCTGCTTCTGCATCTATTTCTACTTTGCGTTTATCAATTTCTGCAGGAACAATAATATCTGCCATTTGAGATGAACGCTCACGCTCTGCTCTAGCAACTTCTGCTTGTTGTTCTGCAGAGTAGGACTCTTCTAGTGCTTTTGCGGTTTGAACTTTTTCAGATGCTATAGCCACACGTTCTGCTTCTGCCTCACGTTGACGACGTAATGAATCTGAATTTGCAACTGCTATTTTTGCTGTGTTCTCTCCTTCTACAGCTTTTGCATTGGCTGCGGCAACCTGTGTTCTTTCGTCTTGTACCGCATTGGCTTCACCAATAGATCCATCTCTAGTTTTTTCAGCAACCGATTTACGAGCTGCGTTAATAGCATGTGCTGCAGCTTCTTTTCCTAAAGCCTCAATATAACCAGACTCATCAACGATATCTGTAATGTTAACGTTGATTAATTTTAAACCAACTTTCTTTAGTTCTGTTTCAACACTTTGAGAAATATTAGTTAAGAATTTATCACGATCATTATTAATTTCTTCAATATCCATTGATGCCACTACTAAACGTAACTGTCCAAAAATAATTTCCTGAGCTAATTCTTGAATTTCATTTTGACCTAGTCCTAATAAACGCTCAGCAGCATTTTGCATGACACCAGGTTCTGTAGAAACTCCAATAGTAAATCGTGATGGTACGTTTACACGAATATTTTGTTTAGAAAGTGCATTTACAAGATTTACTTCAATAGATATTGGTGTTAACTCTAGAAATTCATAATCCTGAAATACAGGAATGATAAATGCTGCTCCACCATGAATACATTTGGCAGATTGACCTCCACCTACTTTTCCATACACTACCAAAATACGGTCAGAAGGACAACGTTTGTAGCGTTTTATAAGAATGATTAGAAAGACAAAGACGAAAAGTAAGGCAGCAACTGCTGCAATAGGAAAGCCTAAATCAAAGCTTTGTTGTATCACTAGGTAGTTCATAGGTTTTTGTTTTAACTGGTTCTATTGTTTTAATTGGTTCTATTGGCTTTTTGGTGTGTTCTACTATTAATATGCCATTGCTGGTGACATCTACAACTTGGATGATGCTTCCTGATTTTAGTTCAGACAATGAATCTGAAAGCGCTTCAAGTTCTCTTAAAGTCCCTTGAACTCTTACGCTTACTTTTCCCATCCTTGTGCGATTTGCGCCAATGGTAAGATATACCTCACCTATGGCATTAATGGCATTTTTGTAATCTAACGTTCCGCTATCTGTTAGTTTTTTCATGCCATAAAACATAGCGCCCATGATACCCATCATGAGTAATCCGCAACCTAAAGCAACAATGACACTTACAGGTTTTGAAAACCCTACATTGATACAAGCAATACCGATCCATCCAAAAATGGTAAGGAAGCCAACAAGATTTTTAAACGTAATAAATTGAAACCCGATACCTCCATCAGCATCAATTTCAGAATCTAGACCATCAAAGTCGTCACCACCATCCATTCCAAGAAAGGTCGTTATGATTACAAAAACGAAAATTAGAGAGCCGATGAGCGCAATAATCCAAAAGAATTTAGAGAATCCATCTAAAGCTGAAAACCATTCCATAGTCGGTTAGTGTTAAAAATTAATACTTAAAGGTAAGACGTTTAAAAATGTCTTACAATTTTATTTTGAAAGTAAAATAGAGACTGCGTTGCCACCAAATCCTACGGCATTTACAAGAACATATTTGATGTGTTTTGGTGTTTTGGCTTTTAAGTAGGGTATCGCGATGAATTTT
The DNA here is from genome assembly GCA_047634195.1 of Flavobacteriales bacterium. Taxonomy (GTDB): domain Bacteria; phylum Bacteroidota; class Bacteroidia; order Flavobacteriales_D; family Luteibaculaceae; genus JBLIDJ01. Next base: position 5,596 of record JBLIDJ010000098.1, on the reverse strand, counting down.
TGATGTTGTAACATCATAACTGCCATTTCAATATTTAAAAGTCCAGAGGCACCAAGGCTGTGACCTATCTTCCATTTATTAGTAGTCAATGCAGGGATTTTGTTACAAAAAATAGTTGTAATTGCATTAATTTCTGCCTGATCACCTTTAATCGTTCCCGGAGTGTGTGTGACGATAACGTCTATGTCTTCTAAATTTATATCGCCTAAAGCCATTCTCATTGACCGTTGAAAACAAATCGCGTTTGTTGATAATGACGCGTTATGTTCAAGGATTTCAGTGGCGTAACCAATACCAACAATTTGTGCTAAAGCGTTTTTGGTTGTTCCAGATTCTAGACAAGCCATTGCTGCACCTTCACCAAGAATCATGCTGTTTTCGGTTTTATTAAGGTTTAGGGCTTGGTTTGGGTAAAGCGTTTCGACTGCGCTCAAGGAGACATCGCACTTGGCATAAATTTTTAAAGCCTGCATTTGTGCAATCGTAAACGCCGTTAAAGGCGCTTCACTACCACCTACTAAAAACTTATCACACATACCAGAATTGATCCAAGCAATTCCGTTGAGCATCGCATGTAGCGCGGTAGAACAGGTTATAGAATGTGAAATTTCTGGACCTTGGGTTTGTAAATCATGAGCAACCCAAGAGGAGATATTTCCTAAGGTTGTCGTTGGTGAACTTAAGGTTTCTGCTTTGTTGTTTTTTAGAAATTCTTCATGATACGTTTCAAAAAGCGCTGTTGCCCCTCTTGAGGACCCAATATTGATTCCAAAATTATCTGTCGCTTTCCATCCAGCACTTTTAATAGCGTTACGAGCAGAAAAAATAGCGTATAAGACCGAATGGTCTAATGCTCTGTATTTTGAGTTAGACTGCCTTAAATCTTCAATATCTACTTTTAATGCCTTCGGAAATGTGGCTACGAGAACACCGTCTTTTTCCGTGAAACAATGAGAAGCATTCAAGTAGTTATACCAAATGCTTTCAGGAGTTTTTCCTAATGGAGAAATGGATGATAGTGCAGTTATAGAAATGGGGTGTTGCAAGAGTATATATTTATGTTTACAAAATTAAACTATTTCCAAAGCCTCTTCAATGACTTGATACACTTTTTTGAGCTGCGTATCTGAAATCACATAAGGCACTTGAATATAAATCGTATTTCCTAATGGTCTTAAAAAGACCCCTCGATCCATAAAGAATTTAAGGAGTTTGTCCCTTAAATCACCATAACGTTCCATTTTGGTATGGAGATCCAATGCAAAAATAACACCTATATGTCGTGTTGATTTTACGTTTGGATGGTTTTTAATCTTTAGTTCAAATGCTTCATGAGCTTTAGAGATTTGTTTGATATTGTGTTGAATTTCCGAAGATGTTAAAAGCTCAATTCCTGCAATAGCCGTCGCGCAAGCTATTGGATTTGCCGAATAGGTATGGCAATGAAAAAAACCTTTAGCCATATCATTACTTAAAAAAGCATCATAGATAGCTTGCGTACAAGAGGTAATTGCCATTGGAATTAATCCTGCAGTTAACGCTTTACTCAAACAGATAATGTCGGGTTTGGTCGTGATATGATCTGATGCAAAATAACGTCCTGTCTTACCAAAACCCGTCATGACTTCATCTGCAATAGTTAAGATTTGTTGTTGTTTACAGTAGGATAGGATCTCGTTTAAGCCATGGGCATCATGAATTTTCATTCCTGCAGCACCTTGGACTAACGGCTCGTAGATAAATCCTGCTAGATGATCTTGTGTACTGTAATCTTTAATGAGGTTTAATAGGTGCTCAGTATTGTTTCCATCTGGTGTTGGAATCCTTTTAACATCAATCAAAAACTCTTCAAATGGACCATTATAAACCGATAAGCCCGAAACGCTCATAGCTCCAAAAGTATCACCATGAAATCCGTTTTCAAACGCCATAAACACAGTGCGTTTGTCACCACTATTAAAGTGGAATTGCAATGCCATTTTAATGGCTGCTTCTACAGCAGTTGATCCGTTATCATTAAAGAAAATCTTGTTTTGACCGTCTGGCAGTATTTTTATAAGATCTTCAGATAAGGTTATTGCAGGCTCATGTGTGAAATCACTAAACATGATTTGATCGAGTTGTTGCATTTGCTTGTAGGTCTTTTCAATGATATAATCGTTGCAATGCCCATACATGGAGGTGTACCATGAGGAAATAGCGTCTATATAGTCATTGCCATCTTCATCTGTAAGGATACAGCCTTTTGCTTTTATAATTGCAAGGCTTTCTGGATGTAGCTGGTGTTGCTTTAGTGGATGCCACAGGTGTTTTTTATCTCTTTGTTTTAGGGTCATAACATGTCCTGCAAAGGCAGGAATCTCTTTTTTATTAAACTTGTTTTTTTAACCTCACAGGTTTTGAAACCGGTGAGGTCTGCTTGCTTTTATGTTGTTGTAACAAAACTAATTGTTTTTTGTCATTCCTACGAAGGCAGGAACCTACTTCCTTTTTTATTCTTTCATTCCTTTTGTCTTGAAACAAACTGTGGAGCATATCCTGAGGGCCATAAAATAAGAATAGACGAATAAACGAACCAAAAATTCAAGTTGAAACGAGGGGTTTTATAGGATGCATTTCACGGGTTAGTGCTTAGCATTGATTTGGGGTTTGAATATCCAACTTAATTACTGAGAACCCAAACGTCTGTTTCTTTTAAAGTGACTTTAACTGATCTCTAAATTTATCAGCATATTCCAAAATCACATTCTTATCAAAATAAGGCTCTTCGGCAATACGTCCAATAACGTTAACGTTCGTCATTTTAATGATGATATCTTCTGATGTTTTATGCTCATTTCCGGAGAACATAAGAGCGATATCAAATCCTTTTTCTTTCAATACATTAAGGGTTAATAGGGTATGGTTAATACTGCCTAAATAATGTCGAGATACCACAATCACTTTATAATTTGGTTTGATAAGGTCTAAAATAGTGTTCTTTGTATTGATAGGAACGAATACACCTCCAGCACCTTCAATGACTAAATTATTTTTAGTTTTAGGCGGTTTGATATTTTTCAATTCTATAGTAATATTGTCAATATCTGCAGCAGCATGCGGACTCATAGGTGTATGCAACGCATAGCTATTGTCATAGAATTTTGTTGTTGTATTGGATACCAAGCGCTTCACTTTTTTAGTATCACAATTATCTAAGTCGCCTGCTTGAATAGGTTTCCAATAGTCGGCTTCTAAAGCTTCAGTTACAATTGCAGAAACTACTGTTTTACCGACATCTGTGCCAATACCTGTGATGAAATATGTTTGCATAATTTATTTAAACGTTGTTGCTATTGGGTTTAATATCTTCTTTTGAAAATTGAGTATTACAATTTTCACACTGGTATTTATATCGTGTATGAAACGGAAGCGTACCAAATATAAATCCAACCAAGAAAGCGAAGAAGGATTTAAAATCGGTTATTGTCGAGAATAATTCAACGGTTCCGCTACTGCAATTTGGGCATTCAATTGGGTTACCATCATCATCTATAGAATATTGGTTAATGGTACTTAATATATGTTTTGCTTTCATGGCATCTTTTGCCAATACTTGGAGTTTTACACCTCCAATGGCGTTACTCACCAACGGATCTGTATCTATTGTTAAATGATCTTTTAGAAAGACTTTTATACCATCTGCTTCTAAGCGACCTCTGATGATTTGTGCTTCAGTTGTGTATTGAAATCTTGCAATGGTTATAAATGTATCGCTCATTTTTCCGAGGACAATAGTTTAATTTAATGTCAGGATGTAAAGGTAGTGAGTAACTCTAAAACTTTGGTGATTTCTTTATGAGTATTATAACTATGTAAACAGAAGCGTAAACGTTCTTTTGCCTTAGGAACGGTAGGAGAGAGGATCGCTTTAACGTCAAAACCGTTGTTTTTTAATGCTTCGGAAATGTGCTTGACCAGGTCATTCCCAGAGATCATGCAACATTGTATGGCAGCATTACTATCTATAAATAACTGCTGGAGTTGAAGTCGTTGTATTTCAGCCTTGAAAAAACTAATGTTTTGTTGAAGTTCTATTTTATCATGCTGAACCTGATTCAGCATCTCATCATAAGAAGCTTGGATAGTCGCTAAGCTATGAGGAGGCAAAGCTGTGGTATAAATAAAAGCTCTCGAAAAATTGATGAGATAGTTTTTAAGATCATGATTACCTAAAATTGCTGCACCATGACAACCTAGTGCTTTACCAAAAGTTATGATTCTTGCAAAAACGAAGTCTTCGAGTTGTAGTTCATTGACTAATCCGCTGCCTTTTTCTCCAAAAATACCAATGGCGTGTGCTTCGTCAATGATGAGGTTTGCTTTGTTTTTTTTGCAGATAGTGGCGAGTGTTTTTAGGTCTGGAGAATCACCATCCATTGAAAACACAGATTCTGTGATGATATACACGTCGTTTAATTCGTTTCTAGACGCCGATCGAAGGGATAGTTGGTGAGTAAGATCGTTTAAATCATTATGTTTAAACTTAAACGCTTTGGCGTTACTCATTTTGATACCATCACGAATAGAGGCATGGCAAAATTCGTCATATAGAATACTATCATTACGTTGCGGTACACATGAAAAGAAGCCTAAGTTAGCATCGTAGCCAGAGTTGAAAATAAGTGCGCTTTCTGTGTTATGGAATGTGCTTATGTGTTGTTCTACTGTGGTATATAAGCTATGATTTCCAGACAATAACCTTGAGCCTGTTGCTCCATTTTGTATGAGATTATGGTTTAATAGATATTGATGTGCCTTCTCAAAAATGGCTTTGGACCTTGAAAACCCCAGGTAGTCATTAGAAGAAAAATCAACTAAGGTATTTGGTCGTCCTAGATGTCTAAATGCATTGTCTTGTATTCTAGAATTGAGTTTGTTTTGTAGTTTTTTAGGAAGCATGTTTGGATTTAATCTGTATAAACAATTTCACCTTTTTCTCTCAATGCGTCTTTGTCAACCCATTTATAATCATTTTTCACTGTAGCATCTAAAAGGTCAATGCCTAATGCATCTGCGATATGTGATGCCACGTCAAAAGCGTCTTTAAGCTTCTCTGTTTTGTAAACAGTTATTTTTTTGTTTCTCTCATAAAAAAGGTTCAGTACAATTACGGGAAAGCTATTTGTGGTTTCGGCAGTTACGACTCTTACAGTAATATTTTCGGTTGTATTAAAAACAGAAATGTATTCTGGGTTTTGAAGAGTTTGCCATTTTCCAATACTAAACCCTAGTAATGAATCTGTCTTTCTATAGGTTTTTGATTCTAAATCAATTTCAGAACCGTCTGTTTTTAACATCATAAACCCAAAGAGAAGAGGAACTAAGGCTAAATATATTAGAGATATTAAACCTAAAAGGCCAATAAGTATTGCAGCAAAACCTATAATAGTTTTCCATACAGGGACTTTTCTTGTATATCTAATAATAGCATCCATAACTACAAATATAGATAATGAATGGAGTAATCCAATGAAACTTAAGAGACATTAAATATACATGTCTTGAATAAAAAATTGTTGTTTATCAATAATTTTTATACATTTGTTATTGTTAA
>JBLIDJ010000097.1:0-8893 GCA_047634195.1 Flavobacteriales bacterium | reverse complement strand
GAATCAGTAAGCACAACAGACCTCACAAAGGATTCACAGGACGCAATCAACCTTGGTTACTAGTTTATTCAGAACAACTCCAAACGAAACAATTAGCATTAAAAAGAGAGCAGGAAATCAAAGCTTGGAAAAGTAGCGTCCTAATTGAAAAATTGATTCTTTCAGTTCATTAGAATACCTGTCCCGATTCATCGGGAGAGTCGCGGGTTCGAGTCCCGTCCAGACTGCAAGGCCATATGGCTGTAAGAACAGCTTACCCTTAGGAGTATCAAATTCCTAGGGGTTTTTGCTTTTTATATCTTTAGTAGTTCAATCCCGAACTTATGTGCCACCTTTATATTTTAAAAAGTACTGTTAGCCAGCAATACTATGTTGGATATACTTGCGATGATTTACTTGCAAGAATCAGTAAGCACAACAGACCTCACAAAGGATTCACAGGACGCAATCAACCTTGGTTACTAGTTTATTCAGAACAACTCCAAACGAAACAATTAGCATTAAAAAGAGAGCAGGAAATCAAAGCTTGAAAAATTAGCGTCCTAATTGAAAAATTGATTCTTCCAGCTAGTTAGAATACCTGTCCCGATTCATCGGGAGGATCGTGGGACAATCTATTCAGACCGAAAGTTCAAATAACTAAGGGAACAGCCTACCCTTAGGAGTATCAAATTCCTAGGGGTTTTTGCATTTCAAAAAACCATTTCCTCAACATTTAGAATTAACGTGGAAAAAGTATTGATGAGAATATTTGTGCTTTTTTAGTATTGACGAGCTAATAATCAGTTATAAATTACGATTTATTTAAATTGATTTTATTAAGAACTAAGCACTTGGATTTAGTGTTTCTTTTTTTTCGACAATAACGTCTTCAGCTCTTCTTTAGACAAGCCATAAACTGGACCTCTATAATACGTGTCGTATGCCAATCCAAGGTTTAAGATATACAAACCATTCAATAAAATTACGAGCACATAATCAAGAATAGAATTTTTACCAAAACTATTACATAGCTCAACATATATTTTTATGATGAAATAAATATTATAAATTGGGATGAAAAATAAAAGAATATGGCTTGCAGGCCTCCCTATAACTTTTAAAAAAGTAATGATATTAACAATAGGAATTAAGCAATGAAAACCAGGTAAGCTTGCTTTAGTATACAATCTCCATTGAGCTACAATACCTATTATTCCTACAAAAAACAATAATGCCCACAATCCATTACCCCAAGATTCATGTAAATCAATAAAAAAATTGCTTATTAAGTCCATACATTCTTTTTTATACTCTATAAATCTAGGATTAAAATATCAAGTTGTCAACTGATATTTTTGTCTTTTTAAGAAAATTATTTTGAGACAGCAATAAACTGCTTCACATCTTTGCTGGTAATAGTTGGTTCTCCAAGAATTACTAACCTTTCAATAGCATTTCTCAATTCTCTAATATTCCCTGTCCAATTTATTTGTTTCAAATGAAGCATAGCGTCATCACTTAATATTTTCGATGAATTTCCATATTCAGCGGATATTTGTTTCATGAAAAAGGAAGCAAGCTCAGGGATATCTTCACTTCTTTCATTTAAGGTAGGCACATGAATAAGTATTACACTTAAGCGATGATACAAATCTTCACGAAAATTGCCAAGCTCTATCTCTTTTCTTAAATCTTTATTAGTAGCCGCTAAGATTCTTGGGGATACTTTTATATCCTTCTCACCTCCTACTCTAGTGATTTTATTTTCTTGCAAGGCTCTTAGTACTTTAGCTTGCGCAGACAGGCTCATGTCGCCAATTTCATCTAAGAACAAGGTGCCTGTTGTAGCCTGTTCAAATTTCCCTTTCTTTTGTTTTATGGCAGATGTAAACGCTCCTTTTTCATGCCCAAACAATTCACTTTCAATTAATTCCGCAGGAATAGCAGCACAGTTTACCTCAACAAACATTTCATTTTTCCTACTACTCCAATCGTGCAATTGCCTAGCCACCAACTCTTTTCCAGTACCGTTTTGTCCTGTGATTAGAACTCTAGCCTCGGTAGGGGCTACCTTTTCTATCATTTCTTTGATCGCTAATATCTCTTCCGATTCCCCAATCATATTTGTGCTTTTAGACTTATGTATCTTATTTTTAAGCACTTTGGTTTCTTGCACTAAGGCTTTCTTATCAAGGGCATTTCGCACTGTTACCAATACACGATTCAAATCCAACGGTTTTTGCAAATAGTCAAAAGCTCCTTTTTTTAATGCTTCAACAGCAGTTTCAATATCTCCGTGACCTGAAATCATTATCACAGGTAATTCTGGGTAATCAGCAACAATTTTTTCTAGGACTTCAATACCATCCATTCCAGGCATTTTAATGTCGCACATCACAACATTTGGTTGCTCCGCTTTTATGGAGTCTAATCCTTGTTTACCATTTTCAGCAGTAAATACCTTGAAATCTTCAAAGCCTAATATTTCTTGCAAGGCATTACGGATACTTTGTTCATCGTCTATTACTAATATTCTATCCATGACTTCATTTTTTTTCACCAAACATTTTCTCAAAAAGCACTCCTTCTTTAAGTGCATACTGGCATTGATATATGTTTTTAATATTCGTTTTTAACCTAATGTATTCGATAAATAAGGTAGCTATAACTATCATATCTACCCTCATAGAAACCAAACCAGGCATATTCAATCGTTGCTCTGTAGTGGAGGCTATGATTTTTTTAGCCAATGGTATGTATGCTGCTTTTGGTAGTTTGACATGATTTTTTTGGTACGCTAAATCCGGTGTTCCTTTTTGATGCATGATCATTTCGTGCAAGGAGTCAAACGAACCTGATGACCCTATGAGCGTTTTTGGTTGATGTACATTCAGGGCATCAAACAAATCCATTAATTCATCATCAAATCTGGCAAACAGTTTATTTTGTTCAAAGGCAGCAATAGGATCAGCAGGTATTAACCATTCAAGTAACCTTGCAGCGCCTAAGTCATAACTTTTTTTCCAGAGTACTTTTTTGTTGTCACAAAGAATAAATTCAGTACTCCCTCCTCCAATATCCATGATCAAAGAAACATTTGCAATCTTTTTAAAGGCTTGTTTAACACCTAAATAAATAAGTTCTGCCTCTTTATCTCCATCAATAATTTGAATGTGAACTTGGTGTTTCTCAGCAATTTCATTAGCCAATTGCTGCCCATTTTCCGAGCTCCTCATAGCCGATGTTGCAAATGCATATACATGTTTGCAATGTAGCTTCTTGGCAACCAAACAATGTTCTCCTATGCCATCTATCGCCCTTTGGTATGAAGGAGGGCGTATGATATTTTCATTCATACCTCCTTCACCGAGCTTTACAGCAATTTTTTGTTGATGTAGTAATTTAAAAGAATGGAAATTATGTTCAACAATAAGCATGTTGAACGTGTTAGTTCCTAAATCTATGATGGCAATGGTTTCTGTCATATTAAAAGGTTTCGGATGGTGAAATTTAGTGAGAAAGCCTTATTTATAAAACAACCACTTGAACAATTCTTTGTAACTAACTTTTTTACCATACATTAAAATACCTGTGCGATATATTTTTCCAGCTAACCAAGTGGTGACTAAAAAGCCTACAACTAACAACGCCATACTCAAATATAATTGCCAAATAGTTTCTGTATCAAACCCCATAGCCACTCGCACCATCATCACTACAGGCGACGTTAGTGGGATTATGGAAAACCAGACCGCTGCTGATCCTTCAGGGTTTTGCAAGGTCATTTGAGCAATAAAAAACCCGAAAATGAGCGGGAAACTGACGGGAATCATAAATTGTTGTGTGTCTGTCTCACTATCTACGGCAGCTCCTACTGCAGCAAAAAGCGAACTATAAAGCAAATATCCCCCTACAAAATAAAAGAGGAACATACCCAACATCAACGGAAAATTGATTCGAGATATCAACTCAAATACTTCGTTGGGTTTCTGGGCACTCTCCATCAATATTTCTTGTGCCTGACTTTGCATCAATTGCGTGCTCATCTGATTTTGCATCATCATCTCTGGCGACACCTGGTCTTTAAAAATGAAGGTTTGCACAGCTATAGTAATAGCTCCTGTTAATAGTATCCACAAAATAAATTGTGTAAAACCAACCATGGCGATACCCAGTATTTTACCCATCATCAATTGAAAGGGCTTGACTGAGCTAATAAGTACCTCAACAATTCTATTTGTTTTTTCCTCAATAACTCCACGCATTACTTGCACGCCATACATGAAGATGAACATGTAAATCAAAATTGCAAAAAAGAAACCAACGGCTGCCAGCTCTTGCTTGTAATCAGAGACACTAGGGTCAGTGTCTTCGTCAATATCATGTGACACCAAATTCACTTGTGTTTTTACATGTGCATAGGCTTCGGGTGAGATTTCGTTAAGTTCCAATTTATAACTTTCAAGCACTTTTTCGAGCTGGTACTCAATCACCGATTTAATGTTAAAACTGGGTGTTTTCTTGTAATATAAAATTGCTTTGTTGTTTACCACTATTTTCTCATTGACATACAGCATCAAGGAATAATCACTTTCTTGAAATACCTCGTCAGGCAAGTCTTCAGATGAATAAAAATAATTGATATCATTACTAGCCGTCATTTGACGATTCATAATGTGTCCTTCTGTTTTATCTACTACCAAAACGGTATGATGAACCTCGTCAGATAGACTCATCCAAACTGCCAAACTAATAAAGCCAGCAATAAGGATTGGCCCTAGCAAAGTCATCACGATAAAAGACTTTTTACGCACCCTTGAAAGATATTCGCGCGCTATGATAAGTTTTATTTTACCCATGATTATGCTTGTTTTTATTAACTACTTCTATAAAAATATCGTTCATGCTTGGCACCAACTCTTGCACTCCCACTAACTTGATTGTGCTGAGTATCTGTGTTAAAAAATCGTTTAGCGAAATGCCTTCATCCAATTTAATAACCGCATGTTGCAAAGCTTGATCCTTGTCTATGGTCTCATTTTTCAACAAGGTGTTATTTGCCCACATAGCATTAGCCAATTCTATGGGTGCTCCCTGATAATGGACACTGTAAGTGTTTTTGCTGAATTGTTTTTGAATATCCTTTACAGAACCATCCAATACTTTGGTAGACTGATTGATTAAAGCAATATGCGTACAAATAGCTTCCACAGATTCCATATTGTGTGTTGACAATACAACCGTAGTTCCATTTTTTGCCAAACCTAATATTTCGTCCTTTATCAAATTGGCGTTAATAGGATCAAAACCACTAAAAGGCTCATCTAGTATTAATAGTTTTGGCTCATGCAATACGGTAGTAATGAACTGTATCTTTTGCGCCATTCCTTTACTCAACTCTTCTACCTTTTTATGCCACCAGGCATCAATCTCAAATTTTTCAAACCAAATTTTCAGCTTACGCGACGCTTCCGATTTAGACATTCCTTTGAGTTGTGCCAAATAAAGTGCCTGCTCGCCTACCTTCATTTTTTTGTACAAGCCGCGTTCTTCCGGCAAATACCCAATCTGTGAAATATGAGAAGGATTCAGTTTTACGCCATCAAATATTACCTCCCCCGAATCGGGTGCCGTAATTTGATTGATAATACGAATCAAGGATGTTTTACCAGCCCCATTAGGGCCAAGAAGTCCAAAGATATTTCCTTCGTCTATACTGATACTTACATCGTTTAATGCACGATGTGAAGCGTATTGTTTAATGATATGATTAGCTGTTAAGAGCATATGGTCATTTTTAGGTGACGAAGATAGCACGCCCAATGTCAATCACCAATAATTTATGACAAGAGGTTGATAAAATATATAATATCAAGACTATGACACATAAATAGTCTTACCTTATGTTTTTAAAACATCTTGTGAAACGACTGTGTAAAGCTTTTTATTCAGGCTCTCATCGAAAAAGTATAACTACAAATCGTTTTTATTGACTATTTGATGAAAGCACTAAATTCAAGCATCCCATGAAAACGTCATGTCAGGATAGGATTAATTATCTTACTCATTATACCCTTTTTAGGTTTTATTGCTTGGCATTTTAAAGAGGTTCAACCAATTGCTATTTTAGTGATTGATAAAACAGTGCCAAATAAAAAACGTAATGGAAAAAAAAGTATTATAACCAAAGGGTAACAGTGGATTGTTTTACTTTGTTCAAAAATAAAACATGAACAGATTTACTGGCATATTCATAATGCTCATCAGTTTTTTAGTCGTTTCCTGTCACACAAATGATACTTCCACGTCCAAAGCTTTACCTGTAAAATTTGAAGCTACAGGTGATTCAATTGCATTGATGCTGGCCGAACACACCATGCTTGCTTCCGGCGGTATCGATGCTTGGAACAACATCCCAACTATTACTTGGAACTTTTTTGGACGAAGAAAATTACTTTGGGACAAACACAAACACTTAGTGCGTATTGATTTTGTCAATCGCCCATTGAAAATGTGGATGGATTTAACCAATGATACAATAGGACAAATTTGGCTAGATGATCATTACCTAACGGGTGATTCCTTGCATGATTATCTCGCCAGAACAAAAAGCATTTGGATTAACGATAGCTACTGGCTCAGTTTCCCCTTTAAGTTATTAGACAAAGGAGTTGATCTTACTATGTCAGAACCTGACACCAATATGTTAGGAGCATCTTCTCAGACTTTTTGGATAACTTTTGAAGATGTAGGAAATACTCCTAACAACAAATACAAAGTGTATGTAAGTGATTCTACTCATCTCGTTAACCAATGGGATTATTACCGAGATTCTATAAGTACCTTACCCGATTTAGCTACAACCTTTGAGAATTACAACGCCTATGATGGAGTGCTTCTTTCCCAAAAGCGTTCTGGGTTTACCCTTTCAGATATTCAAACTTTTCAGTCTTTCGACTCTGATTCTTTGAAGGATTTGAGTGTGGAGGTTTTTTGGTAAGTACCTCATTCCTTTTCTTTTGTGTTGAAACAAAAAATCAAGAACCAAAATATCCTTCTCCCCGCTCTGATTATTTGTTAAAACAATAACAAAGTAAAGGGACTAGTCCCAAACGGTAAACGCCTTTGCTTTGTTTTCACACAAATAATCATTCACAGCCATCGCCTGCCCGGATTTTGGTTCAGGCTTCCGCGCTTTTTAAAGGTCAGGTAGTTAAATATGAGTGCTATTCTAAACATCACTCGCCAAGTAAGAAGCTTAGATTTCTCCATAAAGTTCGTGCCTCACTCCAGTCGAAATGACCTAAAACCAATGCTGGTAAGTAGTCATCATGACTTGAAAGTATCTAACAAGCTTATTGATAGTCATCACGACTGCGTTAGCTTGTCTTGATTGAGTCGAACGATAGTAGGTAAACAGAACTGAAAAATTAGTGAACTACGCTTAGGCAAGAATTAATCAACGACTTACCAATAAAACTTTCGTCGAAAATAATTATATTTAATTATGACATATATTCATCACGATAAAAAACATCTGAATTATTGTTTGAAAATGTGATGTTGAATAAAAAACCTATTAAATAGATGATAAAACAGATTAAACTACATGTTTAAAGTAGCGCATAGCTTAATAACAACAACTTATTTTTTAGTTTAAATTAGATTTTTAGTACACATAATGTTTTTTATATTATATTTAACACTATGATTTTATCCAGACTGAATAACATTTTATCAATACTTGTTAGTTTTATGATTGTTTCCCAATCATTGGCTCAAGATTTTATTCTTGACTCTGCATTTGGCAATAATGGAACAGTCATATCTTCATTTGATTTTTCAGCCGATATTAATGATGTATACAGACAGCATGATGGTAAAATATTAGCTCTCGGTTATTTGGATTCTTTAAATAGTTACCACACTTTAATTACTCGATACAATACAAACGGAACTCTAGACAAAACATTTGGAAACGAAGGAGTGGTTAAAAACTACATTAATGAAGCAGACATGCCTCAAGTTATTAAGGTGCAAAACGACGGGAAAATTTTAGTGGGCGGAAATCAAAGATTCGCAGGAACGTTTCCTTACCTGCACCATTCTATTCTTGTGAGATATCTTTCAGATGGTCAACTTGACAAGAGTTTTGGCATTGAAGGCAAACTTGAATTAAACACCCATGAAGAAAAAGATGATGGTATTATCTCTATGGATCTTCAAGACGATGGGAGAATTGTTGCAGGAGGTTTTGCTGACAATAATTTCATGTTAATGAGATGCCTTCAAGATGGTACATTAGACTCAACATTTGGCGTTAATGGTCAAGTGAAAGGTGGCATTGCGTCGCAGAAACAATCATACATAAATGCGGTTAAACTCTTGCCTGATGGCAAAATTTTAGCTGCGGGTTATGCTGGTTATGGAAATCTTTCGAACTCAGCATTTAATTTTGCTCTGGCTCGATACAACCCTAATGGACAACTCGACATAAGTTTCGGTAACGAAGGAGTTGTTTTAACAGATATTCTCTCCAGCTTTCACGACGTAATAAAAGAAATACATTTCTTAGAGGAAAATGAAAAAATTTTAGTGGCTGGCTATTCAGGAAGTAACATTGCTTTAGCTCAATACACCAAGAACGGATTACTTGATTCAACGTTTGGAAATAACGGTATTGCAATTGCCGATTTATGCTCAGGTTCAAACGACCTATCCATTGGGGAGTCAGGTAAAATAATGGTTTGTGGAAGCAAATTGATTGAATCGTTTAATTCTGCTGCCTGCATAGCCATTTTCAATCAAGACGGAACCATTGATTCATTAGTTGGTAATAATCCAATCATTAATGATGTTCAAAATGCAAATGACTATGCTAATAGCATCTGGATAAACAATGGAGAAATCT
>JBLIDJ010000096.1:0-9223 GCA_047634195.1 Flavobacteriales bacterium | reverse complement strand
TTCAAAAGGAGTAAAGTGCGAAACAGCTCATATACTTCCAAGCTCAATTTTTGTGGAGGCATTTGGATTGTCGACCTCTTGTAAAGTCAACGATTATGCTCCGGCAACATCACTTTGTAATTTAGACCTTATTTCAGGGAGTGACTATGTGCTTGCCTATACCGCTCCTAAAACATTTTGTGGCACCATTGTAGGGAAAAACACTTTTGGTAATGGTGGAATAATGCTCATGGATGCTTGTCCCGATTCTGTTGCAGGTTCTTGTCTTGGAGCTACGGCATGTGAAGTTAGTTGTGACAGTATTTTTATGGACTATACTTTTCAAGCAGGACAAACATATTACATTGTGCTTGGCGCTGCAGCTGGCGGGATTTTATTTGGTTGCGATTTAGAAATACGGAAATCCTATGACACTCCTGATGGATGTGTGTCATGTGATGGTGGCGAAGTAGCTTGTGTGGAATGTTTAAATTCTGATTTTGAAACAGGAACGCTACTCCGTTGGGAAGGAACTTATGGAAGGTATAACGATCCTGAACAAAATGTGGGTTTTGTATACGAATATATTAACGACCCTGTTTCTAGGCATACTGTAATGAATGCTGGTGGTTACGATGCCGTGGTTGGGCCTGCCTTAAAAACAACTGCTCCAGAAGGCGGGAGATATGCTGTAAGATTAGGGAATAGAAGTTCTGGATATGAAGCTGAAACAATTACATACAGAGTAACTGTGACACCAGATAACACTATGTTTATGTATTACCATGCTGTGGTATTAAACGAGCCTACTAACTTACATGACCCAGCAGACCAGCCTTTTTTCAGTATAGAAATGACCGATGGAAATGGAGATATTGTAGGTTGTGTCCAGTATGAAGTAAGAAGTTCAAGCACAGATGGTTCTTTCACTAGAACTGTTTCTGCTTTAAATCCCAATATTGATATCTTGTGGAAAGACTGGACTTTAGCAGTTGTTCCGCTCGATCCTTTTATTGGAGAAACCATTGATATTAAATTCACCACCAAAGATTGTGACTTAGGTGGTCATTTTGGCTATGGTTATATTGATGCTTTTTGCGGCAATATTGAAATCGAGCCGTCTAACGAAGTTCTTTGTTCGGGCGACCCAATAGAATTAGTAGCTCCTCCTGGTTTTAAAGATTACTTATGGAGTACAGGCGAAACGACACCAACCATTACAGTGAACACAGGTGGTGTATATACCGTTGATGTTGCTGGGTATGGTGGAGCATGTAGTGCAACGTTTACGATAAACGTTGCAGAATTTAATTATCCTACTCCAGATTTTGATAACCAAGCGGTGATTTGTGGTGAAGATCTAGCAGTATTTACTGATTTGTCATCGTCTAACGATACCACAAATATTATAAAATGGTCTTGGGATTTTGGGGATGGCAACGAAGACACGCTACAAAGTCCCGTGCATGAATATGATTCTGCTGGAACTTACAAGGTGCAGCTTGTTGTTGAAACATCACAAGGATGTGAAGACACCATCGTCAAACAAATTAAATACAGTAACCCTAAATTAGCTATCGATTCTATTTTTCATCCATTATGTTACGCTGACTCAACAGGGTATATCGCATTATTGGCCGATAGTGGCATTTCGCCATATTCGTTTAAAATCAATGGATTAGATGAAGGAGCAAGCAAATTTGATTCTTTGCCTGATGATTCCTACACGTTTATTTTAGAAGATGAATATGGCTGTATTAGTGACACTACGACTAAAATTATTCAACCAGATTCATTAACCATCGATACAACTATCACTTCTGTTCGTTGCTTTAACCAAAGCAATGGAAACATTGAAGTATTCCCAGTAGGAGGAACTTTTCCATATATGTATAACATTGATGGAGGCCTTTTTCAAGCAGATAGCATTTTCCCAGGTTTACCTGCCGACACATTTAACATCTTGATTCAAGATATAAATTTATGTACTAAACCT
The DNA here is from genome assembly GCA_047634195.1 of Flavobacteriales bacterium. Lineage (GTDB taxonomy): Bacteria > Bacteroidota > Bacteroidia > Flavobacteriales_D > Luteibaculaceae > JBLIDJ01. The sequence continues at coordinate 7,248 of JBLIDJ010000096.1, read as the reverse complement.
GTTGAAGTAATAATAACGCAACCTGATACACTGGAATTTACCTATATAGTCGACAACGTGGCTTGTTATGGAGATTCTACAGGTAGTTTTGCTGTTGTTGCTACAGGTGGAACAGGACCTTACAACTTTGGAATTGACACCATTAATTATGTCACAGATAGCTTGTTAGCGAATTTGAAATCTTCCAACTATACATTATACACCAAAGATGATAGTGGCTGTGTTGCTCAAATGACAGAATTCATTTCTCAACCTGATTCTTTAACAATCACAATATATGATATTCAGCCATCGAGTTGCTCAACCGATGATGGTAGTTTTAAAGTAAGTGTTAGTGGTGGAGTCCAACCTTATCGCTTTAGTGTTGACAGTACCACTTTTGCAAACGACAGTAGTTTTTCTGGACTATCAGTTGGTAATCAATCACTTACGGTGTTTGACGCTAACGATTGTGGCCCGTATGATTTAAACCTGATTATACCTCCTTTGGAAAAGGTAGTTGTCACCAGTGTTAGTTCTACATGTGATCTTGCGACATCAAGGTATCAAATTAAAGTGACGGTTGCCAATGGCGATCCAAGCACCTACGCAGTAAACGAAATAGCCCCTTTAGTTGGCGGAACATGGACCTCAGCTAATACATGGATTAGTAATCCTATTGGTAGTAATGTCGCTTACGACTATTATTTCACGGATATGAACGGCTGTGATCCTGCGGGCGTAAATGGCGTGGTAGAATGTGTGTGTAAAGCAAATGCCGGCAGTTTTAGTTACAACGACACTGTTTATTTTTGTGATAAAAGCATAGAAAATTTCACACACAACAACGATCATTTCTTGGAAAGTGATGAAGGCTTAGTATTTATATTACATGATGGAACTGCTTTTCCTGCCGGAAATATCATCAGTGAAAACAGTACTGGTACATTTGATTTATCGAGCCTTAATTACAATACTACTTACTATGTAGTGGCCATTGCAGGAGAAACAAATGGAAGTACTGTAAACATGGCTGACGTGTGTGTCGATTATAGTGAACAAGTGCCATTTATAATTTATCCTCCGCTACAATTCACAGCCAGCACTACTGATCAATGGGTGTGTCCAGGAGAGAATGTAAGCATAGTGCTAGACACAAAAGGGAATGCTGATTATACAATTGAATACACGGTTAATGGCGTTGCGAACAGCAAAACTTATTCCACAGAAAATCATCTATTGAGTTTGGTCATTAATGAAGAAACCAATGTGATTATTAATCAAGTAGATGATTTCGGGAATTCACCTTGTTTATTAAACCCTAACACGGTATTTACATTCAATGTGTTTGACAGCGTTGAGGTAAGTAATATCAGATTTAACTGTAATAACACGAATACACAATATCAAGTACTTTTTGATGTAATTGGCGGCGACTCAACTTCCTATGGTGTTAATGGTGCTAGTGAAACGAGTGCTTTTACGAGTAGTTGGATTGATAATGGAATCCCGTATAACTTCAGTGTGAATGATGTCAATAATTGTAACACAGAAGTGGTATCTGGAAATTACGCTTGCAATTGCACGAGTGCTGCAGGTTCTATTGATTTAACACCTAATTCTGCATGTACAAACGATATTATTACTATCACGCACAACGGGGATCATGTGCTTGATGGCGATGATGGATTATATTTTATATTACACGACAATAGCAGCAGTATAGGTACTATTCTGGCATGGAACAATAGCCCAAGTTTTGGTTTTTACCCAGGTATGATCGCTGGTCAGACTTACTACATTACAGCTTTGGCAGGAAACGATTTAGGGGCAGCCATTGACCTCTATGACCCTTGTTTGTCTATTGGTGGATTTGCACCCGTTGTTTTTCATGACAGTCCCCAAATAACAACCAACATACCTAGTCAAATTTGCCAAGGTGATAGTGCATTAATTGAGATTATAGTCACGGGCAGTTTTGGCAATTATTCCATAGATTATACTATTAATGGTGTTGCTAAAACATTAGCATTGGTAAATGGAAGCAATCAATTTTACGAAACCATTGTTAGTAATACTACTTTTACAATAGCGCGTATTAGCAATAATGGAACACCCAATTGTGTTAATACAATTGGCACTAATTATGCAATTACCGCGCTGGACGCTCCTATTGCAACTGTTTCCAACATTACATGTAATACAACTGGCTCAGGATATCAAATAACACTTGATATTTCTGGAGGAGATGTAAGTAGTTACTTGGTAAATGGGATCCCTTCAAGTGCTAGCTATCAATCAACTGAAATAACAAGTGGAAATACATACAGTTTTGTAGTGAGCGATGCCAACAACTGTAACCCACAAACTGTTTCAGGGTCCTACACCTGCCCTTGTACTACCGCGTTAAGTGGATTTGACACAACACAGGCATACGCCTGTGAGGCAGATAAGATCACTGCAACGATTCCTAATACGGTGGTTCTGGATGGAGATGATCGGTTGGCATATTTTACATCAACCAGTTTTGTGCCAACTAGCGGAAACATTATAGAATGGTTAACAACTCCAACATTTAATCGTACCGTTTCATATACTCCAGGAACAAGCTATTATTTGTTTGCTGTTGCTGGGAATGCCATTTTAACTGATGAAGTAGATTTAGAAAGTAGTTGCACTCAAATCTCAGACCCCAAGCCGTTTGAGTTTGTACCTATGCCAGATATACATAGAGACACAGACCTGTCGCTCTGTTTTGGCGATAGCCTCAATATTAATCTTTATTTTAGTGGAGAAGCACCTTTTAGTTTGATGGTAGATTATAATGGATCTATTATGAACATACTTAGTAACGATAGTGTTTATCCTATAAATTTAGCTGTCAATAAAAATGATCAACTTCGATACACCACTCTTAAATCATATGGTAAAACTACGTGTACGAGCACTATTGACTATAGCCTTCCTTTGGATATCGCAGATGAAATTAAAGCTACGTTTGACATCATTGACTTGCCCTGCCATGATGCAACCACAGGAAGTATTAGTCCAACAATAACTGGTGGTTTCTGGAACTATAGCAAGCAATGGTTTTATAATAGCAATTTAGTTTCTACAGAGGAAAATTTAACAAATGCTAGAGGGGGTGTATATGAACTTATTGTAAGGGATCAAGCAGGTTGTAGCAATACATTTTATCCTACGATCAACACTCCTCCCTCTTTTGAAATTGATTATTTGAATATCATTAACGAAGTTTGTTATCAAGATTTTACGGGTAAAATATATGTAGAAGCACCGGGCTCTATTGAAAATGAACTTTATAGTTCAACAATAACATCAAATACGGAAGATAGTTTGTTTGTAAACCTCAGCTATGCACAAAACACCAATACGTACACTATTTCTGCAACTAATGCTAATGGCTGTACCACCGACACAACTATTTCTATTGAGGGTTTAAGTCCAGTAGAAGCTACTGTTAGTTTTCCTGATTATATCTTATGTCCGAACGAAAATGCCGTTGTAACTGCCTTCGCTACAGGAGGAGTTGGTAATTACACATACACCTATAATGGAAACCAAAATGATGAATCATTAACTATTGTTGCTTCAAAGGATACAAGCTTAAAACTTGTAGCATACGATTCTAACGGATGTTATTCTAACGAACAAATTGCAGACTTGTATTACTTCAAGAAACTAACAAGTACACTGCATATTGACAAAGCAATTGTTTGTCCCGAAAGTGAAGCGGAGCTTTTTGTTAAAGCAAGTAAAGGTGACTTTAGCTATACCTATGCATGGTCTGTAAATAATCAGGCAATGAACGATGGTAACTCAAATATCTCACCAATAATTTCTGGGGCTAGTAGTATCATAGTTACTGTTACTGATGGTTGTGGACAAACATCAACAAACACAACAATCGTTGATGTTTCACCAACTACTGTATTTGATATTACACCTATTACTACACAGCATTATTGTGGTTCAAATGTTGCTGAATTTCAATTAAACATTACGAGTGGAAAGCTGTTAGATTGTGAATGGAAATTTGGTGATGGAGGGGTTAATAAAGTTTGTGACGATGTAGTATCACATTATTACGCTCATCCTGGCGTGTATGACATAGTATTTAAGGCTACGGATGATTTCGGTTGCGAATACACACAAGGTACTCCGAAAGCTGTTCAAATAAACCCTCAGTCGGTTGCTGATTTTATAGTAGCACCAAATGTTATCACTGACCTTGATAATCATTTTGAGGTTGTTGATCAAAGTAAGGATGCTGATGAAATTACTTGGGTAGTCAATGATGCAGATTGGATCAAATCTGACTACATTATTTTAGATAAATCGTTGGACGAATATGCGATTACGCAAATTACTACCACATCATTCGATTGTAATGACACGACTATCAAAATTATACCAATAAAACCAATCTTGCGAGTTTTTGTGCCTAATAGTTTCACACCAAACCAAGATGGAATAAATGGTCTGTTTATGCCTGTTTTATATGCAGCAGAGAAAGAATACCTAGAATTTAGTGTATTTGATCGTTGGGGGAAATTAATATTTCACACACAAGATCAAACGCAAGGCTGGGATGGTACTTTTGAGGGAATGGATATTCCTTCAGGAGTATATTCATATGTTATTAAAGTCCGAAGTTTAGAAGGTATTCTAGAAAAACCCTATATAGGCACCGTTACATTGTTGAGGTAACAAATGTCAAAAAAGTATGGAGTACAAAAAAGCCTAACACCTTGTGTTAGGCTTTTTTGTTTTTGTGGGCGATACTGGATACCGTATTTATTCTTTGCGTGTGTTACGCTATTTCAGGACGAGACATTTAAAGAAAAATAAAAAGAGGCCGCTTGTATGCGGCCTCTTTTTATTAATGCATGATTGCTATTGGTTTCACAATTGATTTATTTTCAATCTGAAATTGAAGGAAATAGGTGCCCGATACAATATCAAACGTTGAAATTTTGGTTTGACCATTGGTCATACTCCCTTGTTTAATTATAGCCCCAGCAATATCATATATCACATAGTTTGCTTGACTAGCTAACCCTTTTATGTTTATGTAATCGTTTGCAGGATTTGGGTAAAGCACAATGTTATTAGTAGTTATTTCAGCAACACTAGTTGTGCTTGTAATAACTATGTCATCACAATAAACGTTTTCTTCGTCGCATTCGTTTACGGTGGTTAAACAAACAGTATAGGTTGCGTTACTATCTGGGTACATTACATCTGATGGTGTTGCTCCTGAAAAAGACGTGCCGTTACCAAAATCCCATTCCCAGCCAATTATACTTGAAGAACTGTCTATGAAGCTAACTATTGAACCAGCAATTTGGTTCGTGAAATAACTAACAGGAAGTTCACAAACGGTAATTGTAGTGCATATTGAATCTTGAGCACATAGATTATTACTAAACAAACAAACTTCATAATCGCCTGGTGTCAAAAAAGTGTAAGTAAATACAGAATCAACAGATACTACTTGATTGTCAATATACCATGTTCTACCAGTACTGTTTAGACTTGAGTCAGTACCGAATAATTGTAAGCCTGTCGTTGATAAATGTTGATTAGCAATAGGGTTTGTACAAGAGGTAATTATATCATCACAAATAATAGCAGATGGACAACCATTGGTATTGCTAGTTGTTAAACAAACCGTAAATGTGTCTACCGTTGCATATTCGTGTGTTGGATTTTCTAAATTGCTATTTGTGCCATCTCCAAACTCCCAAAAATAATTAGCTCCATTGGTTGAATTGTTGGTGAAATTAATTGTGGTGCCAACCCCATTTGAAGTGAAATCAGCTGTAATGGCAGGAATAGCACTGATTTCTATTTCATTACTGGTTGTGGTACACCCAAAACTAGAAGCAATAACACTTAATTTATCTCCAGAAGTTATTCCACCAATAGTAATTTGATTGTTAGTAGTGTCTACTATCGAATTTCCGTTTAATAAAAAATCATATCCGGTAAATCCAACAGTTGCTGTAATCGTTAAACTGTCTCCTTCACATATTTCATTGGAACCAGAAAGTGTTGCAAGTACCACGTTAGTTTCAACATCTGTTGGGATAGAAGCTTTTGGGAAAAATAAACTAGAATCTCCAGAAGTGAAAATGGTTCCAATTTCCCCTTCCAAAGTGTTTGATGAAAGTGTAAATCCTTGCCTTACACTTATTGCACCTGTGTTAGTAAGATCAGATTCGTAAAATAACTTAACTCTACCTCCACCTGCAGCTCCGCTAGACCAATAAATTCCAGCAGCATCAGATATAGCATGAGCTCCTTGTGCTTTAATGTCTCCAGTAAAATCACAAACATCAGAAGTAACTAACACCCCTCCGCCAGCTCCTGGAGCTGGCACATAACTTTGGCTATTGATTGGTAGGCCGCCATTAGAACTAATATTCCCTGTAATGGTAGTATAAGTACTGTTAAACCAAAGTCCAGCTCCACCATTGCCTCCTGGAAAAGGAGCCCAAGTAACGTCGCTTGCACCACCTGCAGATCCAGCGTCTATGCTAATTGTGTAGGGATCTCCGTATGAGACTCCTCCTGCTCCAGGATTTCCAGTTACATCTTCTCCTGCACTTCCTGCGCCGCCATAGCCACCGCCACCGCCACAATCACCAGCCTTACCGCCACCAGGGCCTTCGCCATTCCCTAAGGCAACACCTTTGTATCCTAAGCTATCACCAATTACATCGCCATCAATAATAATTCTTCGGGCATTAATCTTAATTTTTCCAGGGTGGTTTGGAGAAAGTGTGAAAATTGTACCAGCCTTTATTTCAAACCAATCAAAATCTAATTCTTCGTCAGTTAAATTAACTTCTGTTCCTGTCTCAAGTATAAAATTGTTGATGAAAACCTCTTCGAATACCGCATTAGAGGGGGCAGTTGGGTTGCCATAAAACATGAATATTGGTGTTTTCGAATTAGCCAATAAATCCATCAATACCCAGACAAAAGCATCGGTAGAGTTGGTGTCTTTTTCTATATAATGTGGGACTACATTTATTCCTTCACAATCAGTTGCAAAACGCAAATCAGATGCGTCAGGATTTAGTTGATTAGCCTGAATTAGAGCGTTTGTGTTTATATGCAAGAGTACTTGATAATTTGTAAGGTCGCCTCCAGAGCGTTCGGTTACGTTTATTGCTTTTTTATATTGCCATCCGGTCAATTGTGCATTGGCTATAAAAGCAAAGATAAATATGGTTAGAA
>JBLIDJ010000095.1:0-9294 GCA_047634195.1 Flavobacteriales bacterium | reverse complement strand
CTTGTTCACTAGTCTTGAAGAGTACGGTGACCCAAAAGCAGATATCGAAAAAGCAATTAACTACGCCCTAAATGAGTTCACTTCGTTTGGTGGTTTTACCATGCTACTCGAAGAAGATGAGATACTGAAAGCAGCCGTGGTTATTAACCAAACAGGCATGGGTGGTTATATCCCAGAAAACATTTTGGTATATATAGCTACTGATAAAAATTCGCGAGGAAAAGGGCTAGGTAAAGAACTTATGAAGCGCGTGATTGAGCATGCAGATGGAGACATAGCATTACATGTAGAAGCTAACAATCCCGCAAAATTTTTATATGAAAAATTAGGATTTACTAATCCTTATTTAGAGATGAGGTTGAAAAAATAATTATGGCAGAACTGATCATTCAAGCAGGAAAAATAAAACACAACATCAAGTACCTCAGTGACTATTTTGATAAGCACAATATTCACTGGAGTTTAATCACCAAAGTATTTTCTGGCGATAAAGAGTTTTTGGAAAACATTCTTACCGAGGATGTTATTAAGAAAATAGGCTCCGTTGGTGATTCACGAATAACAAGTCTAAAAAACCTGAAGGCTGTAAATCCCAACATGAGAACGATTTACATTAAACCTCCTGCCAAAATATATGCCAACGAAATAATAAAGTACGCCGACATCTCCTTAAACAGTTCTTTTAACACTATCAAAGCGCTTAATGAGGCTGCTTTAAAAGCAGAAAAAAAGCATCAGATAATTATCATGATCGAATTGGGAGAACTCCGAGAAGGAATCAAACGGTCAGACATCATGAGTTTTTACGAAAAAGTGTTTGAGTTGTCCAACATTGAGGTAATAGGTATTGGTTCAAATTTAGGGTGTATGTACGGTGTTGAACCTTCCTACGATAAGCTCCTGCAGTTATCGTTATACAAAGAGTTGATCTCCACTAAATTCAACAAAGAATTAAAATATATTTCTGGCGGTACATCCATTACCTTACCGCTAATTGAACAAAAATTAGTACCCAAAGAAATCAATCATTTTCGGATTGGTGAAGCAGCCTTTTTTGGTTTAAGTCCGCTAGACAATCAACGATTTAAAGACTTGTCTATCGATACTTTTGAGTTTTCGGCTAACATCATTGAGTTAGAGGATAAAAAAATAGTGCCTGAAGGAGTTATTAGTGATGCCAATATTGGACACACGGCCGAATACGACAAGGAAGATATAGGTAATACAACACTCAAGGCTATTTTAGATTTTGGAATTTTAGATGTCGATAAAGAAGACATTGAATTTGTTGATGAAGAATTAATATTTGTGGGTATTACCTCAGACATGTTGGTGATAGACCTTGGAGCTAACAGAACTAAAGCTGGAAAAGTGAAATACAGAATAGGTGATAAAGTGATGTTCAAACCAAACTACATGGCTGTTGCTAGGCTCTTAAATTCTAAGTTTATTGACAAGACATTTGTGTGATGTGGTTTCGAGTGATTGGATTGTAAAACCCTCCAAGCAAGCTTGTGAGTAATTTAATAGTGGAAAAAGAATACCTATTTTTTTGAATGTGTATTTTCGCTACACATTTACATCACAACCTTTTGCCTACTAAAGTCATGAAAAAACTTACCAGCATAACCTTAATTCTAAAAACGTATGCGCTCGTAGTCGCTATCTTTTTCATTTTCCGAGTTATCTTATTTCTGACCGAAATAGACAGAATCGATTTTCAGGCAGTAGACCTACAAACAATTTTTAATGCCTTTATCATGGGCATCCGTTTCGATGTGGTGATAGCTAGTTACGTGCTTGCTTTGCCCACATTGATTATGGTTGTTTTAAGCATTGTCAACAAAAGAAGTCGCTTATTTGAGAACATTGTCTTTTACTGGATCTTGAGCTTGTTCTCTCTTTGCTTTATCTTTTCGGCCATAGATATTCCTTATTTCAATCAATTTTTCTCGCGATTGTCCATTGGCGCATTTGAGTGGTTAGACAATTTTGGGTTTGTTGTTTCCATGATTATTCAAGAGCCCAAATATTTTTTAACAGCCATACCCCTTATTTTATTCATCATTTTGTTTCGATGGTTGCTTAAAAAAATATTTGCGCAATATCAGCTCAGCAACAAACCTTATTTAGCCTTAAAAATAACCTGCTCGGTTTTGTTTTTTGGGTTCATATTTTTGGGCATAAGAGGACGATTAGAAAAAAAATCCCCTATTAGAATAGGTACCGCTTATTTTAGCGACCATGCTTTTCTAAACCAACTCGGGCTTAATCCCGTGTTTACCCTGCTTCGTAGTTACTTAGATCAGCAAAACAAAGACAACAAATCCCTTGCCTTGATGGACAACCAACAAGCCATCGGATTCATAAAAACGTCTTTAAACATAAAGGGTCATTTCACATCCCCCATCGCTCGAACAGTTATTCCCATAGATACGATTGAAAGTAAAACACCCAACATCGTATTGGTGATAATGGAAAGTATGAGTGCCGCAAAAATGGGAAGGCATGGAAACGAAAAAAACATGACACCTTTTTTAGACAGCTTATCCCATCAATCGCTCTACTTTGATCAAATTTACACTGCTGGAAAACATACCTTTAATGGTATTTTCAGTTCCATGTTCTCCTTCCCTGCTTTGTACAGGAAACACCCTATGAAAAATATAAAATCGTATCATGGGGCAAGTAACGTTTTAAAAAGCTTGGGGTATTCTACCACCTATTTCACCACACACGATGGGCAATTCGATAATGCAGAAGGTTTTTTAAGGGCCAATGCTTTCGACAACATTATATCTCAAAAAGACTACCCTAAAGAAGCTATTAAGTCAACGCTAGGCGTGCCCGATGATTACATGTTTAACTTCGCTATCCCAAAAATAAATGCTCTTGCAGAAAGTGACAAACCGTTTTTCGTAAGCTTCATGACAGCCAGCGATCATGGCCCATATTATGTCCCTCCATATTTCACCCCAAAAAATTCAGATATTAAAGACCAAATTGTAGAATACGCTGACTGGTCTCTAAAACAATTTATTCAGTCTGCTAGTACCGAAGATTGGTTCGACAATACGATGTTTATTTTCATTGCAGACCATGGTGCTGCTATGGATGCTAGTTATGACATTTCGCTCGACTATCATCATTCCCCACTAATCTTTTATGCGCCAACATTATTAAAAGATTATGCTACAACATCTAACATTGGTGGGCAAATAGATCTTTTCCCTACCCTAATGGGTCTTATCAATCAGCCATACATCAACAACACTTTAGGCATTGATTTGCTCAACGAAACACGACCGTTTACCATTGTGAACGACGATGATAAAATTGGAGTGTTAAACGATTCTTTATTCTTAATCATGAAAGAAGGAGAACCTTCAAAATTATATCGTTACAAAAACAAAAATACGCATGATTTCTCTAGTGATTATCCTGCTATGGTTGCTGACATGGAGTTGTATGCCAAAGCAAATTTGCAGACCTACCAGTACTTATTAGACAGCCCTCACTTACTGAACGCTACGGAAGAAATTAGCCCTGACTCTTTATTGCAAAACAACTAAAATATGGCAACCATTTTTGGACATGCGTTGGTGGCTGGTGCTGGGAGTTGGATAAGCACCAACAACAAAAAAATAATGCTCTGGTGTTGTATCAGCAGCATGATTCCTGATGCTGATGTGATTGGCTTTTACATCAACATCTCTTATGAGAGTTTGTTTGGGCATCGTGGGTTTTCGCACGGTTTGTTTTTTGCCCTTATGTGGGCTTTTTTCATCAAAAAAACGGTGTTTAAATCAACTCCCATCAGGGATAAAACAGGGATAACAATCTTAGTGTTGTTGTTTCTATCAACCGCCTCTCATGGAGTGCTCGATGCATGCACAACAGGCGGAAAAGGAGTCGCATTTCTCTCCCCATTTAGCAATCATCGTTATTTTTTTCCTTGGCGATTTATTACTGTATCTCCCATAGGAGCAGCTAAGTTTATCGGTGAGCGAGGGCTTGGGATTTTGCGCAACGAAGCAATATTTTTAGGCATACCTTCTGTTATAGCCTTGATAATTAATCGTTTTCGGAAATCAAGACTCCGTAAAAACCAATAATCGTTTTACTGAATAACCCCTGAACCAATAAGTTCATTTTCTTCGGTGTACCAAGCAGCAAACTGGCCAGGCGCAATTCCTTTTTGCGGGGTTTCAAAAACAACATACACACCCGTAGATTTCATATACAACTTAGCTTTCTCCAAGGCTTGACGGTACCTTATTCTCACCAAATACTCTTTGGTTTCATTTTCAAGTAAAGCCAAATCTTCTCTTACCCAATGCACATCTTCTGTCGGAATAAACAAAGCTGGTCGATAAAGCCCTGGGTGTTGCTCTCCTTCACCTGTGTACACAATGTTGGCAACAACATCCGTGTCTATGATAAACAAAGGTTCTTTTGTCCCTCCTATTCCAAGTCCTTTTCGTTGGCCTATGGTAAAATAGTGTGCACCTATGTGATCGCCCTTTACATGCCCCATTTCTGGTGTGTACTTAAATGGCACACTGAGTGTTGCTAAATCAGTGTCAGGAACATCTTTATATTGGTATGTTTTCCAACTAGGGTTGTTAAACACTTCGTGGTTTGCCTCAAGCGTAATTACTTGCCCTGTTTTTGGTTCAAGTTGTTGCTGCAAAAATTCTGGCAATCGTATTTTACCCACAAAACAAAGTCCTTGCGAATCTTTTTTCTCTGCGGTTACTAGTCCCATTTCGGCAGCTATTACCCTTACTTCTGGTTTTGTTAAATGCCCAATTGGGAACAAGGCTTTTGCAAGTTGTTCTTGATTGAGTTGACACAAAAAATAGCTTTGGTCTTTGTTGATGTCTGCCCCACCAATTAGTTGGTGTATTTCTTGACCATTAACTTCTAGCGTGTTTTTTTGACAATAATGTCCTGTTGCCACAAAATCAGCATTAAGCTGCATGGCTGCTTTTAAAAAAATGTCAAACTTTATTTCTCTGTTACATAGCACATCTGGATTGGGTGTTCTTCCATTTTTGTACTCTGCAAACATATAATCGACAATTCGCTCTTTGTAGTCTTTACTTAAATCTATGGTTTGGAAAGGAATACCCAATGATTGGGCAACATCCATGGCATCGTTGCTATCTTCTATCCATGGGCAATCGTCGCTAATGGTGACACTATCGTCGTGCCAATTACGCATAAACAAGCCTATTACCTCGTACCCTTGTTGTTGCAACAAGTATGCTGCTACACTAGAATCCACCCCGCCTGACAAACCAACTACAACACGTTTCATGATGTTTTTTTTCTATAAAATATTCTTAATTCATGATAAAAGATAATGCCGCACCAATTAATATGGTTAAAAACTTGATGGCATTAAACTTATGATTCTCGTTTACCTCAAACAGAATGGTGGTGGCCACATGAAGTAATATCCCTATTAATAATGCTAAGGTTATCGGCATTAGTATAGCCAATTCGTTCATGTTGAAAAACTGATTGGCAAACACACCAAAAGGTGCCATTAAACAAAACAACAGCAACAACATGTATTGTTTTTTTACAGAAAGCTTTGCTTGCTTCAGCAAACTCACCAATGCAATAGCCACAGGTATTTTATGCAAAGTTACTCCCAACAACATACCGTATCCATCGTGGTTGTGAAAATCTTTCTGCATCGGAAATCCTTCAAAAAAGGAGTGTACACAAAGACTAATTAATAAAGCCCAAGGGAAAAAATTTTCGTGTGCATGTATATGCACATGCCCGTGCTCTATGCCTTTTGAAATAAATTCTAAACCGATTTGCAAAAAGAAACCAACCAGAATCCAAATACCGGTGTTGGCCCCAATGCTGTGATACACTTCGGGTACCAAATGCAAAAAGCACATTCCTAATAAATACGCTCCACTAAAGCTCAACAACAGTTTAGTCACAAACGCATTTTGATTTTTTATGCGCTGCATGATAATACCTGTTACAAAAGGTGCAAGAAATAAAACCAGGATTGTGAAAATATCTGTTTCCATGTTATTTATGAGTGAGTGCTAAAATAAGTCTGTCTGATTGACTAGGCAAATAAGATTGAAGTTCATAATCGCCATAAGCATATTGAATCTTAAGCCCAGCCTTGTCTGCCAGTTGCTGAAAATGATTGAAACTCAAGGCCTGTACTTTTTCCTGATACTGATGTTTTTCTCCATCTGCTTCAAACTCAATATTTTTAAGGATATGGGTATTGCTTATTTTTTTAGAAATATGAAAATCAATACCATCAATCGATTTTACTTCGTACGGTATCATATGCTTTTTAACAAAATCAAGGTTTAAAAAATCGATGATACACAATCCATCATCCGTCAATGATTTTTTGATGGCGGTCAGAACAGCTACGTTTTCAGACTCAACTTCAAAATAGCCAAAACTGGTAAATAAGTTGAGTATCACATCATACGACCTTGGCAACTCGTCTCGCATGTCATGCACATAAAAGTGCAATCGTTTGTTACGCATCTCCATGGCTGAAGCTATGCTTTCTACCGACAAATCAGCACCATCTACTCGATAGCCTAATGAGTTTAAATAAATGGCATGCCTTCCTTTACCACAAGCCAAATCTAGCATGTATTGATCGCTGTTAAATGAAAATCGTTTTGCCAACCTCTTCATAAAGTCATTGGCCTCAACTTGATTTCTATTTTTGTATAAGGTATGGTAGTAAGGGGTGTTAAACCACGACTCAAACCAACTTTTCATGTGCTATTACTTTTATAAGCCGCAAAAATAATGTTTAAACATTAGAATACAGGATGTTTCATTCGTTAAGAATTTGATTATAGATCGCAATTTATAGACCTTTACACGAATAAGCCCACATTCTATTAAAAAAAATTACTAGGTTCGTACCCCTTATAATATCAAAGAACAATGAGAATAACATACATCGCATTTTTATTAGTCGCTACTACCCTTTGGTCTTGCAAAAAAGACAAAGAAGAAGTTGATTACACTCCTTTTGAACAAACTGCCAAAGATCAATCGATCATGGAGAGTGAAGTGGGTTCAGTAATTCACATGAGTCATGAATTATTATTACTTGAATCGTACAACAACACTGTGATTGACAGTCTTGCTAAGGAAAAATCAACTCCTGAATGTGCTCTGGTTAATTATAATGCTTCAACAAAGACGATTACCTTAGACTATGGTTCGGCTCCCTGCTTATGCAAGGATGGGGTCACCAGACAAGGAAGATTTACCATTCGATTGATTCAAGATGATTTTGAAGAAATAGATGCTCAAGTATTGGTAGATTTTATAAACTACAATGTAGAAACCATCACTTACAATGGGCAAATTGCCATAACAAACCTTTCTGGTGTCAGAGCAGCTAGGTTTTCATATAAAACTCTTAATGCGAGTGCACGAACACCTACAGGAACGATAAAATGGTCCTCAGAGCAAACAATTCAACAATCTGCAGGAGGTAACACTCCTAATTGGGTGTTTGACGATGTTTATAATGTTACCGGTAGCTCATCAGGGGTTAATAGAAAAGGATTAGCATATTCGGCCGAGACAACTACTCCATTAACGAAAAAAATTGCTTTAGGATGTGCGCGAACTTTTGTTTCAGGTGTTGTCACCCTTACGGACAGTGAAGACAACACTATAATATTAGATTACGACCCAGACAGCAATGAAGCTTGCGACAGAGTAGGTGCTATAAAAGTTAACAACCAAGTTTGGGTAAGATTCGATATTAGATAATTAATTGAGGTTTTACATAAAAAAGGCCCAACAATTGAAATTCAATTGTTGGGCCTTTTTTATGACTCATATTTTTAGAGCACCGTAGATTCTTGTCTCGTATCAGTTATTTAAACAGGCAAGCTTAAAGCTAATAGCTAACATCCCGAGAAATCGGGACAAGCTCTGTTACCTAAAACCTACTTCCTCTTAAAAGGCTTTCGCTTGAACGACTGTGGTTTTGCTTTAGCATTCCAAACAGGGCCTTCGCCTAATTCGGGAGGTAAAGGCAATTTCAATATTTCTTTTTCAATCAATTCTTCAGTCCTAGCAAATGCATGCATGTCTGCTTCGTTGACCAATGTAATAGCAATGCCTTCGGTATCTGCTCTGGCCGTACGACCAATTCTATGGACGTAATCTTCCGGGTCTTTCGGCGAAGTGTAGTTCACTACCAGGTTAATGTCTTTCACATCAATTCCACGACTAATAACATCTGTTGCTACTAATATTCTTATTTTCTTATTTCTAAAACGAAGCATCACATCTTCACGCTCGCTTTGTATAAGATTTGAAGAAATGCCTTCTGCTACTATGCCCAGTTTTTTTAATGCTTTCACAACTTCACCCACCTGTTTTTTTGTTGAAGTAAAGATGATCACGCTATTGTAAGCTGGTTTGTCTTTCAGCAAGTGTAGCAGCAATGGTGTTTTTTGATTGTCGTGCGCCAAGTAGGCTATTTGCAATACTTTTTCTGCTGGTTTCGAAACCGCCAAGCTTATTTCTTCCGGCTTGTTCAATATCTTTTTTGCAAAAGTTCTGATTTTAGGAGGCATTGTTGCGCTAAACATCAATGTTTGTCTGGTGCTGGGCAAAAACGAAAATATCTTTAACATATCGTCATGGAAACCAATGTCCAACATCCTATCAGCTTCATCCAGTATCACTGTCGAAACATTTTTTAAGTCGACATAACCTAAGTTTAGGTGAGAAATTAGTTTCCCTGGAGTTGCGATAACAATATCAACACCTTGTTTTAAAGCGTTTTTTTGTAGCACAAAATCGTCACCATCTCCACCACCGTAAATGGCTAGTGACGACAACTCGGTTCCGTATGCAATACCGTCTATTTGTTGGTCAATTTGAATAGCGAGTTCACGCGTTGGCACAACAATTAGCACACGAATAATATCTTTCTTTTTATCTAAGTCCGATAAAATTTTGTGTAAAACAGGTATCACAAAAGCTCCTGTTTTACCCGTACCTGTCTGGGCACAAGCAATTAAATCGTGGTCTTTTAAAATAAGTGGGATGGCTTGTTCTTGAATAGGTGTCGGGTTATTAAACCCCATGTAACCTAGTGCTTCCAACAACTGCTCATTTAATTTGAGGTCTGAAAAAGTCATGTATATAATTATTGCTGCCAAGTTATGCCAAACTCATTGATTAACAACATAAAATGTAAAAATTGATAGCTATTTGCTTCTTTATTCGCTTTCAAATATTTATTGAGCA
>JBLIDJ010000094.1:0-9299 GCA_047634195.1 Flavobacteriales bacterium | reverse complement strand
ATTTGCCTGTTTATTTTCTGGACTAATGCTTAAGAAAATTATCTTATCAATAGTATTCATGGGAATATTTGGCGCAAAATCACAAGTTCTAAGCACTTCGTACTCGCTCATGCTAAAAGGCTTGTTGAGACATAGTGTTCCTGAACTAAATGTGACAAAAGCTGCCCTATTGCAAGAACAAGGAGTTATTTTTATAGATACTCGAGAAAAAAAAGAATATCAAATTAGTACGATTCGTCATGCTGTATTTGTAGGCTACGACAGCCTTGATTTGTCACCTACTGTGAATATCCCTAAAAACACACCTTTGGTGGTGTATTGCTCTGTTGGATATCGCAGCGAAAAAGTAGCTGAAAAACTCATAAAAGAAGGATTTACCGAAGTGTATAACCTGTACGGTGGTATTTTCGAGTGGGTAAATCAAGGCAAAAAAGTGTACAAAAACGAACAAGAAACCCAGCAAGTTCATGGATTTACACGAGTTTGGGGGATATGGTTGAACAAAGGTGAAAAAGTTTACAAATAATGAATGAATACGCAGACATAATCATACAGTCGTACAAAAACTACGGGGGTTATTTGTGGAGAGAAATCACACAACCTTCGTGGCAAAATTATTTTTACTGGCTTATTGCTATTTCTGTTTTTGCTTGGTTGGTTGAGCTCATCGTTCCATGGCGAAAAAAACAGGCCATCATTCGCAAGGATTTTTGGCAGGATGGTTTCTACATGTTTTTTAATTTCTTCTTATTTTCTTTAATTGCCTACAACGCTTTGTCAGATGTTGCGGTTACTTTTTTCAATAACCTCCTTCAAAACATTGGTGTTACCAATTTAGTAGCCATTAATGTAGCTTCTTTGCCTACGTGGATACAATTACTGTTGTTGTTTGTTGTCTCCGACTTCATACAGTGGAATGTACATAGATGGCTACACAAATATTCTTGGTTGTGGCGTTTTCACAAAATACACCATTCGGTCAAAGAAATGGGTTTTGCTGCTCACCTTCGATACCATTGGATGGAAACCATTGTTTACAAAACCGTGCTCTACCTTCCACTTGCTATGATTGGTTTTGGTATCTCCGATTTTTTGATTGTTCACATCGTTACCATTGCTATTGGTCACCTCAATCATAGCAATATTCCGTTTGATTATGGGAAGCTGTTTAAATACGTGCTTAATAACCCAAAAATGCATATTTGGCATCATGCAAAGCAATTGCCAGATGCACATAAAAAAGGGGTGAATTTCGGCATTTCTCTTAGTCTTTGGGATTATCTGTTTGGTACTGCTTATGTACCAAAATCAGGCAAGGACATTGAGTTAGGCTTTACCGAAGATGAAACATTTCCAGAAGATTTTATCGCTCAACAAGCATATCCGTTTAAAAAAAGCTGATGGTTTAGTTACTAGACTCAATGATCTCGATAGCACTATTGTGCTTCAAAATTTCTTGCACAAATAGTTCGTTAGAAAAGGGACTGATATACACTTCATTGTACTTTTTGTAGGTAATAATCAATGCGTTTTTGGCTGTAGCGGGTCTCATCCCAACCCAAAGTGTTTTGCCACATACAATTTGGGTTATTTCCTGTATCGCTATCTTACCTTTAATTGGGCCAATCTTGTTAGTTAAATCATCTTTGGTGAGCTTATATTTTGTGTCAAAAAAAAGTAAAAGAAGTACAACCAAACCATTAATCAAGTACTTCCAACCATCCTCTACATTAAAGCTTTTATTGTCCACTTCTAGTAAAGTTATAATAATTAACAAAGTAATCACTCCTTAGATAATGCCTCTGAACAAGGTGTCTTTTCTGCTGGTGAATTTCATGTTTACCTATTCTTATAAATCATACAACTGCTTTACATCTAATTTTTTGGTGCCAATATTTATGTTGCCATCCCAAATTATGCTAGAGTTTTTCTCCAGTACAAAAGGATTTTTAACATTGTTAAGCGTCACTTGCATGGCTGAAATATTGGCCGCACCATATTCTGGTTTTTTCTGAAAAGCAGCCAAGCCATATTTAGCATTGCTAATGCTAATGTTTTTCAGATATAACTCACTTTTGTCTTTGGATGCTATGCCAATTGCAGCTCCATCAATAGATACATTGCTAATATGCAATGTTGATGCCTCTCCTCCTGAGATACCTTTGTCACCCGAATTTTTGATGGTGATATTGCTAATTGTAATTTCAGAAGTAGAAACATCGATGCAATCGTTACCGGTATCGCCAAAATAAGAGCTATCAATTATTCCTGTGCAATAGTCAGCATCAAATCCATCAGATGCCGTCCCTGTGACACTTAAATTATTAATATCAAAATGTGATCGTATGATATTTAAGGCATCTTCGCAAGGATTGTTTTTTACGGTTACATGATTCATTGTCACATCCGATTCATAGAAGGTTACCGATCCTGTCAAAGTCCAGAAGCGATCCAAGCTTGTGTTCAACCCATCGAAGGTTACATAACTTAGATTACTCTTGCTTGGTGCTTGCAACACAACAACTCCTTGTCCTGTATTATCGCTGGAAACAAACTTGACAGGCTTATCTTTTAGTCCTTTAATAGATAAGGCTCCAAAGCTTATGATTTTTGAATTTTTTGTAATGTCTATCGTAGTTCCAGCAACAAAAGCCAATGTTTTTCCCGCCGTTATAGTCATGGTTTCAGCCAACAAGTGAGAGCCTTCTGCTATCCAAATGGTGTCATTTTTAAGAGTATGAGGCAAAGGGATTGAAGCATTAGCTTTATAGTTTTGTATTACCGTATTTTCTGAAACTTGTTTAGGCCATGGGTAAATGGTGGCTTCATAGGTAACACCTTCTAATTCATAAATGATTTCCTCAATATTATTTTCTTTTGTTAAAGGAAAATTATATTTCCCTGCTGTTTTATCTGCAGCATTAAAAGCTGGAATGTTAATGGCAATAGTGTCACGCTCAGAAATTAAATGCGTGACTGTAATTGACTTCTCATGATAATTTTCTAGTGACAATTGATAATTTTTAATCGTATCAATAAATGCAACTAGATTAATATTTTTAGTGTAAAGACCACTATTGTTATATGTTTTATTGTCTGTTGAAACGTAAGTTGTATTGGCTATTATTTCATTAAACTTAAATAAATTACTATCTATCTTTTTTAAGCGATTTTTAAAATAATATTCATCAAAAGTATAGGACGGGAATTCTCGCTGTAGAATGTTATTATATTTTTTTGCATCAACAAAACAATCGGCCATAATGTGTTTTGTTTCTTCGGATAACAACTTTTTAACAGCATTGTTATATGCTTTTAGTATTTCCTTGTTTTTCAAGAGCATATGAACTAAATAATATTCAGGAGCAACAGCAATAGCGTCTGTTTTCTGCATTATTATTTCGTCAAAATTACTTAAAGGGCCTTCTGGCCAAAAGGGCTGAAAAGCGTCAAATAAAATGGGTTCAAGCTTGTTGATTACTGGGTTATAGTATAATCTTTGGTTGTGCCAAGCCATGGTGTGGTGAATATTTGCAAAGTCACATAATGCTAAAAGCATGGCTAATTTATCGACATCAAAAATGTTGGAAACATCAGATTCACCCCATTTATACTGCTGCATTAATACACTTGCTTGACAAAACTGGTTGTATAGAGCAGTTGATTTTGAAATCTTTTTTGCGCCAAAAGGAATAGCCTGAGAAGCGTAGTAAAAGGGTAAATTGATATGTCGTTTTGCAAGATCCTTTAGAAGGCGCATATTATCCCAAAAAGGTTCTTCATCAAACTTCACAATGGGACCTTCTCGTCTTTTTCTGGATTCAATTAACTGCTTGGTGAAATGCTCTTCAAAAGCATAAATCCCAAGGTTTGTTTTATTTATTTTTAACTGAATAAAACCATACCGTGTGTTTAAAACACCGAGTTTATCGGCAAGTTTATGTAAAAAAAATTCTTCAGTATGGTGCCTTGTGCTTGGGTTTTGCAACGAAAACTCTTTTAAACCACCCAATACACTTTTGTCTTCATTTAGTTCTACTCTGTACGACCATTTGACTCCTACTAAATGATCTGTCCAATCTCCTTTCAAGCGTATCTTTACCTTATACGTTTCATCACCGATTGTTAGTTTAGCTTTTACTTTTTTTTTATGCCCCTCTTTTAAGACACCTAACTTTAAAGCTTCTTCAGCGTATTTTCGCAACTTCTTCTCTTCTTTATCTTCTATGGTTAAGGTTATTTGAGTAAGCTCAGGGTAATTAGGGTATGATTTAAAAGAATAAATAGACACGTTAAAATCATCTACGTAGCCAATATTTTCACCATTGTTATAATAAAAAACTAATAACTGCATTGGAGAATCAAATGGTGTTGTTATAATTCTTTGAGCCATTATTTTTTCCCAACCATCTTTCTCTTCAACAATCTTAAACCCATAAAAGTCATTGAGTTCTTTATTAGGTGTTTTGATAGTAAAGGTTCCACAATCTTTGCATTTTTTTCGCCAAGCAGTAACCACAATGTGATTTTGATTATTTAAATACGTGTTTATGCCAAATCCATATTTAGATTTAGGTGTAATCTTAAGAGAATATTCTCCAGAAAATGAATTTTCTTTCGTCCGAGATCGGCCCCCATCAAACCATTGGTTATTAGTTCCCATAAGGGTGTCATTCCGGGTAGATTCAACGTCGCATATGTTAGTAAAAAGTAGCACAGGCTCTTTCTCCTTATTACTACAATTGCTTAAAATTAATCCTGTTGCGAGGGTGATAAACACCAACATAATGTGTCGCATCATAAAATTGGGTTAAATATTTTTTGCGAATTTAAACAATCTGAAATTGAATGTGCTTTTTTCGCTAATCTGTGATTAAACATTTAGAAAATTAATATGTACAGAATAATTAAAGCTTTTTTGGACTAAATTTATTACAAACCTATGGCTTCAAGAGTTTTTCAAGGCTAAATACCGTGCGTCCAAATAAATAGCTTCCTCTAAGCTAATCTCTTTCTTTTTAGCTTTTTCAGCAACAAATTTCAACCATTTTGGATCTTCCTTAATCCGTTTTATATTTTTCTCTATTACTCTTATCAGTTGAAGATCTTTCGCTTGACTAAGTTTTTTGAAAAAATCAAATGGGAACTTATACAAATTGGCATCGGTGCTTAAAAAGATAAATAAATCAACATCTTTTATTTCATCAGACACTTGAGTAGTAGCGTCAATGAATTGTTTTCTTTTTCCATTTGTGTAATGAATTTCTTTGTTGTAATACCAAAATTCGCCTTCCTCAAAAAACGTTGAAGAAATGCTGGCGCTATGTAATCCCCAGTAATAGCTGTCTGCAACTACGATAGCTTTCTTTTTTGAATTCAAAGGTAATTCGAAATGAAATTTTGGATAGGCCATTGGAAACACAGGGGATTGAGACAACATGTTCATTCCTTTACCTAAATCATAATCTGAATATAAATTTTTATTAGACCATGTGACTTCATCTAAAACAACTCTTGGAGCTGAGCCAGGATTAATTGTATTCAAATATTTTGATAGAGAATCCAACATTAGGTATTGACCATATTTACTCCAGTGAATACCACATTTTGGAAACAAAGGATACCGGGAAGTATCTTTCATGCTTCTAAACCATTGATGAGCATCAATAAAAGGAACGGTAGATTCTTTTAATTCGGCTTTATAGCCCTCATAATTAGCATTTAATTTTGTGATGGTATCCATTTCATCTGGAATAAATTCTGGGAAGTAACTAGCTTTCCCCGGAGCTAATATCACAAGTACTTGTTTACCTAATAGTGACACACTATCACTAAACTGTTGAAATAAGGCTACTTTTTCTTTTACTTGTTCCTCACCTATAAAATCAGTTCCAGTGTATGCTTTTATGTAGTTTTTTTCATATAGATAATGGTCTTTGCCAACCACAACACCTTTTGCATTAACAATATCAGCTAAGCGATATTGAACTTCATTGTTAATTCGTATAAAATCTGGGTAAAACCCAATTTGTTCATTTAAATAAGGTAGTGCTTCATCTTGAAAATGTCCAGAGAACCAATTATCGGCACTCCAAACTGGCTTTGACTTTAGGGTTACTGCTCCCCCAAGATTTTTTATCGTAATAATTTTTGTAATACCCTGAAATAATGGGAAACAGAGGGCCGCTATAATGAATAACCATAAGCGATAATGTATTTTATGTCTTGTTTCCATATTAAAACCTAAAATAAATGAATGGATTAAAATTGGACGCAGAAATAAAACTAACCGACAAACACAAAGCAATTAATGCTAATAAAATTACTAGCAGGGTAGATTTTATATTTTTTAAATACACCCCATCATACACATAAACTTCTGCTTGTTTTCCTTTACTGAAACCACTAAAAACGGAAAATAGGATAGCGAAAACTACAGTTAGTTTAAACATTGGGATAGTGCTGAAATCATCACTTAAAGCATCAAATTCAAACATTTTTTTAATGAGTGTAATTGCTCCTTCAAACGTTTCTACTCTAAAAAACACCCAACCTATAATGACTACAAAAAAGGTGAATATTCGACTAGGCCATGCACCAATTTTTGTCAATAGGTTAATTAGGAACAATCGATCAAAAATTAAGAACACTCCGTGGAAAGCACCCCAAATAACAAAATTCCATGAAGCACCATGCCATAATCCTGATATTAAAAACACTAACCATAAATTGAGATAAATCCTAAATGTACTCACCCTGTTTCCACCTAGAGGGATGTACAAGTAATCTCTCATCCAACTACCTAATGTGATGTGCCATCTTCGCCAAAACTCAGAAATGTTTTTAGCAATATAAGGGCTGTTGAAATTTTCTGGAAACGTAAACCCCATCATACGACCAAGTCCTATGGCCATGTCTGAATATCCAGAAAAGTCGAAATAAATCTGAAATGTGTATGCCAACATCCCTATCCATGCCAAGCCTGCCGTCAGTTCATTTGGTGCTTGATTTAAAATAAGGTCAGCTTGCTCAGCCATAACATTGGCAATCAATACTTTTTTGGCCAATCCTAAACTAAACTGCACAAATCCCCTGATTTTATCACCATACGTTTCTTGCCTATTGATTATCTCATCGGCAATGCTATGAAACCTAACAATAGGGCCAGCGATCATTTGCGGAAACGACATGATGTACAGTAAATAGTCACTCAATTTATCCAAAGGACTGTGTTCGTTTCTGTAAACATCAATGGAATAGGTAAGGGTTTGGAAGGTGTAAAAAGAGATTCCAATGGGTAGTAAAACAGCTTCCCAAGCTATAGGAGCACTTCCAACTTGAGTAAGAACATCGTTTACATTCTCAATAAAGAAATTGGCATATTTAAAATACAACAATAAGCCAACGTTCATGAAAATAGAGCTTGCTAAATAAAGCTTACGTGCTTTTAAAGCTGTTGCACGATACAAAGATCGAACGATGTAAAAATCAATAACGGTAGAGCCAACTAGTAAAAAAATGAATTTGGGAGCTCCCCAAGCGTAAAATAATAGGCTGAAAAGCAGAATCGTATAATTCTTTGCTTTTTTTGGCACCAAACTATACGTGACAATAAAAAGTGGTAGAAAATACAGAAGGAAAAGCGTGCTACTAAATACCATAGAATGTTGTTACCACGCAAAAATATACTTTATTACCAATTATTAATGATATGAAATGATTTTGACAAACCGAATTCGCGTTTCTATGCAAGTTTTAACCGCTTCAAGTCGTGATAAATTTCAGATTTCGGTTAAATTCGCTTTTTAAAACCCATATCATGAAACATAAAATACTGCTACTCGGCTCAGGTGAACTAGGAAAAGAATTAGTTATTGCTTTGCAGCGATTGGGTGAGCACGTAGTTGCTTGTGACAATTATGCGGGTGCACCAGGTATGCAAGTAGCTGATGAATTTGAAGTGTTTGATATGTTGGACGGTGATGCGTTAGCCAAAGTAGTGGCAAAACACCAGCCAAAATTAATTGTGCCAGAAGTAGAATCTATTCGAACAGAAAAGTTTTACGAATTTGAAAAGCAAGGATTTACAGTTGTACCTAGTGCAAAGGCTGCAAATTTTACTATGAACAGAAAACTTATTCGTGATTTGGCAGCCAAAGAATTGGGTTTAAAAACAGCTAAATACGAATACGCAGATAACCTTGTAGATTTTACAGCATCTGTTGGACGTATTGGCATTCCATGTGTTATTAAGCCATTGATGTCATCTTCGGGAAAAGGACAATCGGTTATAAGAAGTGAATCCGATATCACGACTAGTTTTACCTACGCTATGAATGGCAGTCGTGGAGATATCAAAGAAGTGATCATTGAAGAATTTGTTCCTTTTGATACTGAAATAACATTACTTACTGTCACACAAAATAATGGGCCAACCTTATTTTGCCCAGCCATTGGTCATAGACAAGAAAGAGGTGATTATCAAGAAAGTTGGCAGCCTTGTGCCTTAAGTCAAGAAGACACGTTGACTGCACAAGACATGGCCGCAAAGGTGACAGAAGCTTTAGGTGGCGCAGGTATTTGGGGAGTAGAGTTTTTTATCACCAAGCAAGGTGTTTATTTCTCAGAATTATCACCAAGACCTCATGATACCGGCATGGTCACCTTAGCTGGAACACAAAATTTATCGGAATTTGAGCTACATGCTCGTACGATTTTGAGTTTACCTATTCCGGAAATCACCTTTGATAAAGCAGGTGTTAGTGCTGTTATATTAGCTGCTAACGAAAGTAACAAGCGACCCGTTTTCACAGGATTATCGGATGTTTTGAAGCACAAAAATACCGACGTCCGTTTATTTGGCAAACCAACCACAAGACCCTATCGTAGAATGGGGGTTGTTTTATTGCACGATGAAAAAACCACTGATATAGATACTTTGATAAAATCAGCGCGCAATCTAGCTGACAAGATTAGTGTGGAATAATTTATTTTTAAAGAGTATGTTCTGAGATAAGTGTTTGAAGTCATTTAATACTTGCAAGTGCAATGTGTAATAGTGATTACTCAATCATTATCTTTTCTACCTGTGTCTGATTGTTGCCATCTTTGATTTTCAAAAAATAAATTCCGGAAGGGATTGACTTCGTATCTATTTGATAATCATCACCAAACTGTTCTAGGTGCACCTCTACCATCTGCCCCATATTGTTGAATAAGGTTATGGAAGTTGCGTGAGCTTGCCCCATGTTCACATGCAATTTATCTCCCTTTACTGGATTAGGATAGACTTCGATAAT
>JBLIDJ010000093.1:0-9306 GCA_047634195.1 Flavobacteriales bacterium | reverse complement strand
AACTTGTAGAAGAATTCGAACAAAATGGCGTAACTATTTTGGATGAGATTGAAACCTATGATTACGGTAAATTGTTACACATACTGGATGGCAAAGGCAACAAGATTGAATTATGGGAGCCTGTCGGTGAGGGGTTTGAAAAAACAGCAGAAAGAACAACTTTATAAAAAATTCCATGAAAAAAATAGGATTCACCCTTTTACTTTTGTTAGCTTTTTTCCAAAATCAAGCACAAATTGCCAGTTTAGACTCAACTGGTGTTACCATTAATCTCGATTCAATTAATGGGTGTATGTCTATCGAATTTCAATTGATAACGTCAGACAGTTTAACACTTAAGGTCTTTAACCGATGGGGTGCTATTGACACTACTTTTCTTTTAAATGTGTTTTTACTACCTGAGTTTTATTCGTATAAATTTATCCCGAAAGACTCTACTGTTGGCACCTACACATATTCGTTAACCAATCGGAGCGATTCGGAAATTGGTAACATCTCATATCTCGGAAATCAGAACAGCCTGAGCAAGCATCGTATCAACACTGATTTTAGTGTCTGGCCAAATCCTGCCCAAAATGTCATTCATTTCCAGCATCGTTTTTCTGGAAACACAACTTTAACGCTGTACACTGCTTCTGGACAGAAGTTAAACGAAAAAGTTATTGAGCATACGGGAGAAATGGACATGAGTGAATACGGGAAAGGAATGTATGTGTTGGAAATAAAAAATGGATCAACCTCTGTTGCTAAAAAAATTATGAAAAAATAGTATTCCCACATCGTTTGAACGCCTCAGAAAATTAAGCATTTAACCTGTTTCTACCTTACTTCAAACCAAATTACTTTTATACTTTTGAGCTTGGAAAGCAACATTGCTTTAATTCATACATTTTACACCAGCAACAACACTCATTCTGTATGACTAGTTCATTCAACAGGTCTTTATCCCCACCAAGTTTTATTAAGTACATTTTTAGTATCTACTTGCTTGGGATTGTTTTTTTTACGCTTTTTCGTGTCGGTGCATACTTTATTCACTACCAGCTTTTACTCGACATTCCCGCAACAAATCGTTTTTCGTTAACACTTCAGTCGCTATCGATAGGTTTTAGGTTTGACACCGTCATATCCATGTATTTATTGGCTTTACCGCTGTTAGTTTTATTTGTTAATGCGCTATTTAACAACAATCGATATGCTTTAAGAACAATAAAGTGGTTTATTAATAGTGTCTTTTTCCTTGTTTTATTTCTATGTGCCGCAGACATTCCTTTTTTCAATCATTTTAATTACCGAATAAACAGTGCCTCACTGATGTGGGCCGAAAGTACCGACATGGTTATTTCAATGATCGCTCAAGACCCAAGTTATTGGGGAGTTCTTGTCCCTTTTGCACTTGTTATCCTGGTGTTTTTTAAGTTACATACCCGTTTTATCAAACGTTTTTTTATTAGCCCAACCGTCAGTATTTCTTGGTTAAAAAACTCCATTTGGTTTTTAGTATCTGGTGGTGTTTGTTTCTTAGCGTTACGAGGAACAGTGGATTTTAACCGCAGCCCTTTGAATGCTAAAGACGCCTATTTCAGTAACTACTCTATTCTAAATCAAATGGCATTGAGCCCTGTGTACACTTTTTTGAAAAGTATGACAGAACAGCAAAAAAGCAGCAATGCCGATTTGGATTTGATGGAAAGTGATAAAGCCTTTGAGGAGGTAAGAAAGCAACTAAACAGAACTTATTTGAATAACAACAGTCTAGCAACCCTTCACCGTCCCGATTCACAGCACATTACACAACCCAATGTTGTGCTGGTATTAATGGAAGGATTGAGTGCTGCCAAGCTTGCCTCGTATGGCGACACCAATAATTGCACTCCTTATTTGGATACCCTCATTCAACAATCCTATTTTTTCAACAATGCTTATTCTGCGGGTCTGCATACACACAATGGCATTTATTCTTCTATCACTTCTTTTCCGGCCTTGTTCGAGCGTCATGGCATGACTCAAATCCCGATTTTGAGATACAACAACCTTATTAGCAACTTAAGAGATCATGATTACCAGACCATCTATTTTTCCAATCACGATGTGGAGTTCGACAATGTAGGTGGGTTTTTAGTAGAAAACGGCATTCAACAAATGGTAAGCGAAAGAGATTATGATTTAAGTAAAAAACTCAGTGTCTGGGGAGTACCCGACGATTACATGTTTGACTTTTCTATCCCTTATTTAAACAAGCTTGCTGCTAATAAAAAACCGTTTTTTGGCTTGTACATGACTACCAGCAATCACAGGCCATTTCGTTTTCCAGAAAATTATCAGCGAAGATTTGAAAGCGATGAAAACGAGGGTGCCGCTTATGCTGATTGGTCCATAGAACAGTGGATGGAAAAAGTAAAAAAGGAAGACTGGTTCGAAAACACCCTTTTTGTGTTTATGTCTGACCATGGCTGGGCCATAAAACCGAGATACGACATCCCGCTCAACTATGTTCATGTACCCTTGTTCTTTTATTCGCCTAAATACTTTCCAGCAGCGATAACTAATGATAAACTAGCTGCTCAAATAGATGTATTTCCAACCATCATGAGCGCGTTAAAACTGCCTTACACACAAACTGATTTAGGTGTTGATTTGTTCTCCAACACACGTCCGTATGTTTATTTTAATGCTGATGATAAGCTTGGCGTACTCAACAAGAACTATTACTACATCTATCGGAAAAATGGCCCTGAGTCATTGTATGAAATTCCTAGATTAGAAAACATATTGGATGAAAATAAAGCTATTGCAGATTCGATGAAAAACTACGCCTTTTCGCAAATGCAAGTTTCGCATGACTTGATTCAAAAGAATAGGGTTGGAAAACCAGGTACCAAATAAACTGGGGAAGATGACTTTGCAGGAAACCTTAACTCAACTAAAAAAATTGAGTAACGAACGAATATTTAACAAAAAACAGGCACTGGACAAAACTATTTCGGCTTAAGGTTTGCCGACATTAAAAAGTTTTCTAAAAAAAATTAAGACAAAAATAGATGTCCAATACAAACCCGATGGCAGCGCGAGCGTTTGAGGATTTGACAACACAACGGACTGTTAGAAATCCTGAAGTAATAACCATCAAAAAATTGGGGAATATTATTGAAATATAAATCCATTATTAATTTTATAAGAGATCAAACGTTCTACTTTTACCTTTATATAATCTGGATTTAAAAAACTTATCAAGTTCTTTTATTATGGCAAAAATTGGAGTTATTGGCGCAGGTTTCTCTAGTCTATCTTCTGCTAGTTTTTTAGCAAAAGCAGGACATGAGGTTCATGTTTTTGAAAAACATGACCAAACAGGAGGTAGAGCAAGAAAGTTTGAGAAAGATGGTTTTGTGTTTGACATGGGGCCAAGCTGGTATTGGATGCCAGGAGTTTTTGAACAATATTTCGCTAAATTCGATAAGGATATTAATTCGTATTATGAATTAATTCGCTTAGATCCTTCTTACCAAGTTTTTTTTAAAAATGAAATTGTTAATGTTCCAGCTTCGCTGGAAGAATTAAAAAATTTATTTGAATCATGGGAAAAAGGAAGTGCTCATCAGTTAGATAAATTTTTAAAGGAGGCTGCATACAAATACGAAATAAGTATAAATAATATTGTTTACAAGCCTTGTAAAAGCATCACAGAATTTATTGATTGGGATATTATAAAAGAAGTTTTTCGTCTGCATATTTTTCAATCGTTTGAAAAATATATTAAAAAGTATTTTAAAGACGAGCGTATTCTAAAATTGTTGGAATTTCCAATCCTGTTTCTCGGTGCAACAGCAAAAACTACTCCTGCACTCTACAGTATTATGAATTATGCTGACATGAAATTAGGAACCTGGTATCCTAAGGGTGGTATGAATAAGGTTCCTGAAGCAATGACTAATTTAGCCAAAGAATTAGGTGTTCAGTTTCATCTAAGCTCATCTGTTGAATCAATAAAGGTTGAAAATAATTATGCCACAGGCTTGACAGTTGATGGTAAATTACATTCGTTTGATCGCATTGTCGCTGGAGCAGATTACCATCATGTCGAACAAAAACTACTACCCAAACAATATCGCTTGTACGATGAATCTTATTGGCAAAAACGCAAAATGGCACCTTCCAGTTTGCTGTTTTATGTTGGCCTAAATACCAAGGTTTTAAACCTACTGCATCACAACCTTTTCTTTGATGAAGAGTTTAAAAATCATGCTAACGAAATATACGAGAATCCAAGGTGGCCAAGCAAACCCCTTTTTTATGTTTGCTGCCCTTCAAAAAGTGATGCTTCTGTTGCGCCAGAAGGTCATGAAAATTTATTTTTTTTAATGCCCGTTGCTACTGACATGGAGGATGAAGAAGAAATACGCGAAAAATATTTTAATTTGATGCTCGAGCGATTAGAAAAACGAGTTGGCCAATCCTTAAAAAACCACATTGTATACAAAAGAGGATATGCTCATAAAGATTTTTCACAGGATTATAATGCATACAAAGGTAATGCCTATGGCTTGGCGAACACATTAGATCAAACGGCTATCTTCAAACCTTCCATGGTCAATAAAAAAGTAAATGGATTAGTTTTTACCGGTCAATTGACTATTCCAGGTCCAGGAGTACCACCAGCTATAATATCTGGCGAAATAGCGGCTAATGAAATTATAAAATCTTTATGAAAGAATTATTCGATCAAATATCGCTGGAATCAAGTATCATCATAACAAAACGATACAGCACCTCTTTTTCATTAGGAATAAAACTATTGAAGCCAGAAATACGTGCTGCTATTTATTCAATTTATGGGTTTGTCCGTTTAGCCGATGAAATAGTAGATACGTTTCACGATTACGATAAAAAAGAACTGTTTACACGGTTTAAGGAGGATACCTATCGAGCATTAGACGAAAAAATAAGCCTAAATCCAGTTTTAAATGCTTTTCAAACCATCGTGCACAAATACGATGTTTCCAGGGTACATATCGATGCTTTTCTCGATAGCATGGAGATGGATTTAAGACAGGTAATCTACCATCAAAACAACTACGAACAATATATAGTTGGTTCTGCTGAAGTGGTTGGTCTCATGTGTTTAAAAGTATTTTGTCTTGGCAATCAAGAAGAATACGATACGCTTGAATTTTCTGCGAAAAGATTAGGTGCCGCATTCCAGAAAATTAATTTCTTGCGAGATTTGAAGGATGACTATCAAACATTAGGCAGAATGTACTTCCCTGGAATTGACATGACCAATTTTAATGAAGAAAGCAAAAAAGACATTGAAATGGATATTGATAAAGATTTTCAAAATGGCTTAACAGGTATTAAACAACTACCAAAAAATGCACGCCTAGGTGTTTATGTCGCTTTTACTTATTATTATGCCTTATACCAAAAAATTAAGCGACTTCCATCATCAGAAATACTAACTCGCCGAGTAAGAGTGTCTAACAAACGTAAAGTAGCTTTGTTATGCTCTTCATTTTTAAGATATAAATTAAACAGGCTTTGAAATTAATAATTACCCTAATTATTTATTGTTTATTTACTGAGTTAAGTATGGCTCAAGTTGAATTAAACGAGTTAAGAACCAACCTTGAAAGGGTAAAGAATGATGAAGTGTATGCTTTTGATCTTTACAATCGATTAAAACAGGTGAAAGAGCATTCAACCATAAGTACTGGTTATTATGGTGTAATTGAAGCCACACTTGCTTCTTATACGTATAACCCTATGAAGAAACTTTCTTATTTTAGGGAAGGAACAGATCGTTTAGAAAATGCTATTGAGAGTGATAGTCTTAATGTAGAATTAAGATATCTTCGATTAATCACTCAACTTAATGCTCCATCATTATTAGGATATAACACTAAAATTGACATAGATATTAAACAAATATTGAAACGATTGAAAATTCAGAAACAAACCTTGGACCAAGCCTACAAAAGAATCATTCGTTTCTTATTACAACTAGAAAACTGTTCAGAGTCTGAGAAAAAAGAATTAATCGCCTTATTACATGATTGAGCAAATCATGCTTATGTATTGCTCATTAATAAATTTATAAATGCACATTTTACTTAATATTGTTTTAGTTATTGCTACATTCTTTTTCATGGAATTTATAGCTTGGTTTACGCATAAGTATGTGATGCATGGATGGGGATGGTTTTTACATAAAGATCATCACGTGCATGGAGAAGGTAAAACATTCTTTGAAAAAAACGATAGCTTTTTCATCATTTTTGCTGTCCCTAGTTTTCTTCTGTTATTATTCGGTTCAGTCAATGAATTTGATCACAGATTTTGGATGGGTACTGGGATAGCAATGTATGGCTTATGTTATTTTCTTTTACACGATCTTTTTATTCATCAACGTTTTAAGATCTTTACACGTAGTAAAAACACTTATTTAATGGCATTAAGAAAAGCACATAAAGTACACCATAAACATCTTACCAAAGAACATGGTGAATGTTTTGGGATGCTAATTGTTCCTTTTAAGTATTGGAAAGAGGCTATTAAATCGCTAAAAAAATAACGTACACTTACCTAATCATCAATTTTTTATCTGTTTCAGCACCACGGTGGAGAAGCTTTGACCAACGAATATCACTTCATAAAAAATGAAGGTCAGTGGCCATCTCCTTGTTACTTCCTGCAATATTGTTTCTTGTCTAGGATATTTGGCTTACCCAAATAGGCCTTTGGGATTTCAGTAAAAATTATCTATGTGGGTGAGAATTAGCAGGACTTCCTATAAAAGAATGGATGTTTTTTATTTGTATTCCTTACACTTGCCTTTTTACTTATGTTGCCCTTAATTATTTCATAAAAAAAGACCTATTAGCATCTATATCATCATTAATTAGTGCTTTTTCACTAATTGGGCTAACACTTGTTACTATACTAAACGTTGATAAGATCTATACTTTCAAAACATTCATCATCTTATCGATATTACTAAGCTTATTAACCCATGTGTTTAAGGTTACTTACTTAAGTCGATTTTTCTAGCCTATTTAATCATCTTAATTCCCTTTTTTTAGTGCACGAAATAGTAACAGGAGGTAGCATAACAGGAGGTCATCAAAGAAGTATTATTAAATGAAATAAACTCCTCTCTAAAATACGCCTCAAGTATAAACTCACCCTTTATTGTTGCTATTTTTTTCGCCCAATTCCACCTCCATCAGTGGTGTATAGTTCCCATGCTTGCATCGACCCTTCAGAGGTAATTCGGAAATCTTGCTTACAACCACTTTGTAAAATACTAGTAACCATTAACAGACTATAAAAAATAACGAGTGTTTTAATCTTGAACTTCATATTTTTATTACACTTTCTCCTTCGTTAATTCCACTTGTTAAAAATATAGTTCATTGAATAACGACCTTTAAAATATATATAAACTCAATTAAATCATGACCTAACAAACATAATCGTCTAACTCCTTTCTAATTCTCAACCCACAAAAAAATCCCACTTCTTTCGAAATGGGATTTTAGAAAAACTTTACTTTGAAGTCATTACTCAATAATCTCTAACAATCCAGCAGCTGTTTGGTCAATGATAACTGCATCAATGGTTTGTCCTGCTCCGGTCAATACAATGGTGTAGTTGTGTCCAGGTACTAGGTTAAGTTGGTCCATTACTTCTGCAGACAACATCTCCATCTGAGCGTTTGTTTCTGCCATAATGCCATCCATCAATTCAGATACCGTTCCTAACAATCCTGCCGCAGCACCACCCGTTAGTACTTCACTAATTCCTTGCACATCGCCAAGTAATAGTTGGTCAAGTACTCCCCCACTTTGGTTGTTTAGTTCAGTCATTAATTCATCTACTCCTAAGTCAGCAACTAATACATCAATGTTACTTAATACCTCATCTGATCCAAAAAATGTTCCAGATTTTGCCTCAAATCCCAACGCTAACAATCCTGTAATGCTTGTGCTGTTGGCACCCATGTAATCAAGTCCTAACATAACGTTTTGACCTTCTACACCTACCATATAGTTCACCACATTTGCGGCGTAAAGATTGTAGTCACCTGCTTGAAAACCAAGCTCTGATTCAAACGAATCGTTGACAACATAATCAGTAGGGTCAATTTCGAGTACTTTTATTGATGGACTAACGCCATCTTCATCTACCACTAAAATAATGTTGTACAATTCTCCTTCTTCAAATGTGTAAGAGCTCGTTGCAACTATGTCTCCATCTTCTTCCACAATATCTAAGATCACTTGTCCTGTTTCTATTCCAACATAGTCAGTCAATTCTTTGAAATCTAAACCAGATGCAACCGATACTCCATTAATGTTTAGCCCTAAATCCGCAAAACCATTATCAGCAAGTGCGTTGACAACAACTGCTTGTGGTGGGACCATGCTTTCAATAGCATCTGGATTTACTGAGTCAATCGTTTCAGCTAAATTTTCTTTGTCGCAAGAAGTAAACAAAGCTGCTAAAGTGAACATTGCAGCGAATCCGAGTGTATTTTTTGTTTTCATAGTATAAGTTTTTATGTTTTTAACTGGGATGAAATTACATTTTATCCTGTCCAACAACCATTTCATTAGTTCATATCCCTAATTCTTCGGATAAACGCCACAAAACATCCGATACGGAATTGTTTGAAAACAAAAAAGGAGCTCAATTGAGCTCCTTTCCTTTACCTATAAGGCTTGTATTATTTGGTTGGTTCTAAACCTGACTTACCGTTTACAGCAATAGCAGATTTCTCAACTCTCAATTTCGATCCATCGCAGTCAATTAACACATTTGTGTCTGTCACTTCAAGAATTTTTCCGTGAATACCACCAATGGTTAATACTTTGGTTCCTTTTTCTAGGTTTTCTCTAAACGCTTTCGCTTCTTTCGCTTTTTTTGCTTGCGGCAGAATCATGAAAAAGTAAAAGATAACAATTACAACGCTAAACAGAATTTAAAAACCGCAACATCCACTTAAACTTAATTTACATTTCCTATTACCTTTCAAATCTCTAACCGCAAAAAAAAACCACAAAAAAATCCCACTTCTTTCGAAATGGGATTTTAGAAAAACTTTACTTTGAAGTCATTACTCCATAATCTCTAACAATCCAGCAGCTGTTTGGTCAATGATAACTGCATCAATGGTTTGTCCTGCTCCAGTCAATACAATGGTGTAGTTGTGTCCAGGTACTAGGTTAAGTTGGTCCATTACTTCTGCAGACAACATCTCCATCTGAGCGTTTGTTTCTGCCATAATGCCATCCATCAATTCAGATA
>JBLIDJ010000092.1:0-9411 GCA_047634195.1 Flavobacteriales bacterium | reverse complement strand
AGAAGTTAACTCAAAAGGGATTATTGTGCTATCATGGTCCAACTTCCTATTAGGATATGATGACATGACCGACGGAATTAATTTAGGAATTCATGAAATGGCGCATGCTTTGCACCTTGAAAATTTTGTGTACAACAGCGAATACAAGTTCATAGACGCTCAATATTTATCTGCTTTCAATAAGCTTGCGGAGATTGAAAAAGAAAAGATATTGTTAGATGAAAATTCCTTTCTTAGAAAATATGGTGGAACCAACATGCAAGAGTTTTTTGCAGTAGTTGTCGAGAATTTCTTTGAGCGTCCGCTCGCATTAAAGGAATATAATTCGGAACTATTTCATCAAACTGCTCGCATCTTAAATCAATATTATCCACAGTCACTGGACAAAAGTTAGTCCTCCTTAGTGTTTTATTTTAATCCAATCAGTACATTCGTGTTATGCATTTGTTTTACGCACCCAAGGTAGAGTCCAACACCCATATTCTTTCGGAAGAAGAGTCAAAACATGCGATAAGAGTGTTGCGTTTGAAAAAACACGATACGGTTATTTTGGTCAATGGGAAAGGTCTTTGGTGCGAAGCAGTTATTGAAGAGGATGCACCAAAAAAGTGTGTGCTTACCATTACGCAAACAAGTACTCAACAAAGTGAACGAGATTTTAAGTTAGTCGTGGCGGTGGCACCCACCAAAAATAGCGCGCGCATGGAATGGTTTTTGGAAAAAGCAACTGAAATAGGCATAGACGAAGTTATACCGCTTATTTCTGATCATGGAGAACGCACAAAAATAAAACCAGAACGTTGGGAGAAAGTGCTCGTTTCGGCCATGAAACAATCGCTCAAAGCATATTTACCTATTCTTTCAGAGCCTTTGAAACTGGAGCAAATAGTTAGTAAATTTTCTGATGCACACCATTATTTGGCTCATTGCAGAGAAGGCGAAAAAAAGCACTTATTGCGACTAAAACCAACAAAACAAACCGTTGTGATTTACATCGGGCCAGAAGGAGATTTTTCAACCCGTGAAGTTGGCCTTGCCGATTCGCATAAGATGAGCCCAATTAGTTTAGGTGAAGCACGATTAAGAACAGAAACTGCAGCATTAGCTGCGTGTCATATTGCAAATTTGTGGAAACATGTATAAAAAAATAAGCATCCTTATTTCCTTTCTTTTTCTTGTATTGATGGGGTATTCTCAAGAAAACTATCAACTCGCCGTAGTCAAATATCGTGGCGGTGGAGATTGGTATGCCAACCCTACTTCCTTGCCCAGTTTGATTGATTTTTGCAACAAAAACTTACAGACCAACATCAACCCTAAAGCTAATTTGGTAGATGTGGGCAGTACCGACTTATACAACTATCCTTTTGTACACCTCACGGGGCACGGTACCGTTATTTTTAACGAACAAGAAGCTCAAAATTTAAGGAATTACCTACTTGCTGGTGGCTTTTTGCATATTGACGACAATTATGGCTTAGACGGCTTTATACGCCCTCAAATGCAAAAAGTATTTCCAGAACTTACCTTTGAACTTCTGCCTAACGACCACCCTATTTTCCATCAGAAATACGAGTTTAAAGATGGCTTACCAAAAATTCATGAACACGACAACAAGCCCGCACAAGCGTTTGGCTTGGTGAAAGATGGTCGATTGCTTTGTTTGTACACGTTTGAGTCTGATTTGGGCGATGGTTGGGAAGTACCTAGTGTTCACAACGACACACCTGAAGTAAGACAAATGGCCTTACAAATGGGAGCCAACATTATCATGTATGCTTTTGGCACTCGCTAATTATTTGGCTGAAACAGTATAAATCAATTCCATCACATTTTCGTCTGGCAAACTTTAGCCTGGATTCACAAAATAATCAACTTCAAACGTATTACCTGCCGTTTTTTTATTGCCAATCACACCCGTTGCTACAGGTGCCTAATCCACCTAATATTTTAATGGCTGTAAAGTCTCTCCTGTTATGGCATAATTAAATGTTTCTGGATTATTCACCCCTTCAAAATATTGCGCTCCTGCTTATAAGCTTACTTGCCAATCAACATTTGCTTCAATTTCCACCTTGGTAGCAGCAACATCCGTTATTCCGTTATCATAATCATTCTTCGTTTGAAAATGATCCTCAATTTTTTATTGGGCTTTAATTTTATATTAGAAGGTCCATTTTTTCTTTCATATTTTTTTTAAAAAAATTTCCATCACAAATGGTTTCAAAAAAAAGCCCCAAGTGAACTATTCACTTGGGGCTTCCAATTATAAGAGGGTTATTTTATTGAATCAAAATACGCTTGCTAATTCTAGCGTCTTTTAATGTTATCAATACTTGATACATTCCTTTTTGATTTCCAGAAAGGTCAAGTGCTACACTTCCGTTGTCATCTGCAAAGATATGTCTCACTATTTTACCTTGAACATCATACACAGTAACACTGGTAATGTTGTTTTTTTCTGAGGTCACACTAAACATTCCGTTTGATGGATTAGGTGATAAACGCACAGTGTTTTGAGTAGATATTTCTTCAACTCCTGAGCAAACATCAAACTTAATCAACTGACAATATTCTTTTGTAAAACAATCGTTACTGAGGGTAACACAAATTTCGAAATCATTGTTTCTATCAACATTACTTAAGTCCATGGTCACATTCAGTCTTCCTTGTCCACTGGTTATTGTTGCGTTTACGGGTGTTCCCCATACATACCCATCTACATTGGTAAAGGTATGATTAATGCTATACGACTCCAGTATATTGGTAGCATTGCTACATAGTGTAGTATCTCCTACAATAGTTAACTCACCATTGCTAAAGTCATATTCCACATCAACAGTAATACAAGAAGATAAAGTCGTAAAACCACAAGCAGTACTGTATCCTTTTACGCAAATATCACCTTGCGTATCAAAATCTGTAACAGCAATGGTGTTAGTTGTAGAATTGCCGGACCATCCGTTAGGCAATGTCCACTCATATGATTCAAATGCATTATTAGCATCAACTGAATAATAAACAATATCTGTTGGGCATACTTCTGTTGGGCCATCAATAGCTGTTGTTTGGTCAGGAAAGTTTAAACATGGATTACTCACAAGGTTAACATTGTAATCTTCTGTTTCACCAAATGGCACAAATTCATCACAAGCGTTAATATAACTGGAGACCCTACGCATGTTGCGTATTCTCAAGCGAGTTTTACCTAGCTGAGCGTTTGTTGGAAGTGTAAAATTAAATACTACAATAGCATCACTGCCACTTGCCAAAAGCTCACCCAAATTTTCACCAGCATCATCAAAATATCCATCGTTGTTGTAGTCAATCCATGCAGCAACAATTTGTGAACGAGCATAATCATCGCTTACTTGAACAGACAATTGTTGACTAGAACCAACCATCAAATCTGTACTTAACTCTTCAAAATAAGTATAAGCTCTACCTGCGTCCAAACCAGTATTCTGGTTATCAATGGCCCCTAAAGCTACTCCGTTGATATTAAAATTGTTATCCAACCCATTACTTCTTACAGGAGGTATGCAATACATATTTTCTTCTTTTATTCTTACTACATAGTCTTCTGTTTCTTGATCGCTATGATTTACACATGGATCTGCTAAGGCACCATTTGGTCTTGTACGAATACGCATTCTGGTATTACCAATGGCTGCATCAGTAGGCACGGTAGTAAAAGGTATTGTATAGGTAGTGTTTGCGAGTGGGAAATCGTATGAACCTATAAGTTCAGTCGTTTCAAAAATTTCATTTTGATTGTAATCAATCCAAAGATCCATGCTTGCATTGTCAACATCACCCAGTTCTCCTTGCATATTAAACTTCATATTTCTACTAACCACAATAGTATCGTTATTATACATCGAGTATTCTGGATTACCAACTCCACCACTTCCTACATTGTTCATACCCATCAAACGAAAGGTGTTAATGTAATAGCCATTACTGGTTCCATTAGCTGATTGATCCGGAATGCAATCTCCTGAAGTACTGCCTTCTACAATGTTTACAATATAATCTTCTGTTTCTCCATAAAAGAATGCTTCACAAGCAGTCATAGAAGCCAGATCCCAATTTAACCTCACTCTCATACGAGTTGTGCCAAGTGCTATGTTTGTGGGTACAGTGAAACCAATGTTAGAGGTTTCGGCAGGTACGTTATTTAAAGCGTTTTCGCCCAATTTCTCTCCAGCATCATCAAAATCACCATCTCTGTTATAGTCAATCCATACAGCAACATAATTAGTTACAATAGCATTTGAACCTGATGTTGTGGTGGCCTGGTAGGTTGCTCCTAAGGCCAAATCTGTAGAAAGATTGCTGTAAAAAGTGTAGTCAGCACCTGTTGCAGAACCTGTGTTTGTATTGGAAATAGTTCCAACAGAAAAATCATCAATATAATCACCATCGGCAGTATTACCATCTGGAATGCAGTATGATAGTGGATACGTAGTTGTGTAACTTGCAGAGAATCCTGCTGACTCTAAACTTGCATCTGAAACAAATTCAACATACATTTCGTCGTTATTCGACACCAAGTTGTCAGGAATATTACTTCCGGTATAACTATTCAATAGCGTGCCAGCGTTAGAACTACCGTCGTAAACATTCACAGCATCAGTGCTGTGTAAGTCAAATGCAGAAAAAGATAATTCAATAGAAGAAGCTCCTACTGGGTTGATGTACCATGTACAATTGCTGTTTGCTTGATAATTATCGGCTAGGCTACCATCATTAAAACTCCCAGCATTACCATTCATTATTACGTTTCCAGTACAAAAAGTCGGTTGTGCTTGAATACCCGTAACTATGACAGAATAGTTTTGACTTCCACCTACTAAACTTCCAACATGATTAATAGTAATAGTGTAAAGGCCTTCTACTGGGCTTAAAACCTCTACTTTCTCAACATTATCCACATCATTCACCCCTTTGGTGGCTGCTGAAGAAGGAGAATTAGGATTCAATTTCCAAGGAAAATAGTTTTGGCTGTTTCCGGATACTTTTACATTCAAATCATTCACAAGTACTTTTGTTCTAGCATCTAAAGCAGCACTTGGCACGTTTCCTTCGCGGTCTGTCCATGAAATGGTAACCATAAGTGGTGTTGTTCCATCTGAATAAACCTCGATGGTTTCTGTTTGACTGCTTGTTAAAGTGTTTTCACTAATAATGCTTGTGTTCCCTTCCTCAGAAATAACTCCTACTGCTTTTGCTATATTTACTAGTCCCCAACCAAAAGCATAATCTGGACCAGCAGTTGTACCACTTTCATCAGCTGTATGAATGGTAAGCCCTTTTAAGGTGGCAGACTTCATGTAGTTATTAGTCTCGTTCTTGTAATGCTCTTGCACTAGTGCCAAAGAACCTGTTACACTTGGCGTAGCCATCGATGTTCCGCTAATTGAATTGTAAGCAGCATTATTATTATCATAGGTTGAATAAACATCAACACCATTAGCAACTACATCAGGTTTAATTCTACCATCATCTGTTGGTCCCCAAGAGCTAAATGAACTCATAGAAACACTATTTGGTCCATTATATCCTCCGTTAACATCATCAACAGCACCAACAGTAAGTATGTTTTTTGAAACACCTGAACCATTAATGCAATCATATGGCCCATCACCTATTCTTGTTGTTGTTGACAGTTCCCATGTATAACCATTGCTTGGATTTCTATACCAATGTTCAGCGCCAGCATTTGATGGCCCATCATTCCTTGCATTTCCTGCAGCTTTACATATTAAATAATAAGGAGCGTTAAGCGCTATTTCATCCCAATCCTGCGCATTACTATCATAATATCCGTGCCTGTAATCATCTGTTTCACTTATAGACGCATCGCCATACCAAGCCCATAGTCCATCCCCAAAATCGTTATAGCTCCAGCCTGTTCGAAAACCATATGAATGATTGGAAACTAACAGACCATTGGAAGCCTCGTTGGCCATTTCCGATTCATCATTACTCCAATCATAGTGAGATAAAGTAGCTTCATAAGCCATTCCTTTGGCAAATGGGTCGACACCAGCAGCAATCATAGTACCCGCAACATGAGTTGCATGATAATTTGTTGAACCAGGATTATCCATGTTAGTAGCTCTTCCACCATATTCTTGATGGGTTTCAAGTACACCTCCACCATCCCACTCGCCAATAGTCATGGAAGAACCTGTTAAACCTAAACCTAACGACCCTCCAGGATAAACTTTGTCGGTTGAAATACTTTGAGCAGCAATTATGTTATTTGTTTGGTAATAAAGAGGCATACCCGTTTCGGTAAATCCTTTTAAATGAATTAAATTACCTTCTACTTCCTTTGTAATAACAAGATTTGTTAATAACGATTTCTGTTTTATTAAAGCATTTGTTGCTTCAAATCGTTTATTCCACTTATCGGCTAACTCAATGAGTTTTGACTTATTAGATTTCACATTAGAATTAATGTTTTGTGCACTTACCATTCCTGATATGGTGCTCAACATTAAAATAACAATCGCTTTTTTCATAAAAATACGTATAATTAACCTCGCTAAAATAGGCCTTTATTTGTGAAATAACGTTAGCCATATCTAGGCGAAAGGACAGATAACAGTAATTACCCTACGAAAATGATGTTCCTCCAGTTTAACTTATTTAGCTATTTTGAGGAAAACGCAAAAAACCTTGAAAAAATAATTATTTCAAGACAAAATTGATTGAAAAAAATCTGTTCTTTTGGAAAATTACTCAGTAGGAAAAAAGAGAATTTAAGGATAGGTTTCTACTCTTAATATGAAAAATGAAGATAATTATGATTAATTGTTCAAGATCCAAGCATCTTTCATGTTAGTTTGCCTAACATTAAGAAGAAATGATTTAGCATCATGATTAGACATAAACGATGCAAATACAACACGATACAAACCGTTGTTATTCTCCAATAATTCAGCTTTAGCAAAACCTTGTGTTTTTAAGGCACTTACCAATGCTTTAGCATTTTGTGCTTTCTTAAAACTACCTGCAACGACATAGAAATTCAATGTCGTTTTTATTGCCACAACATCCTTAGCACCTTTTTTTACTGCAATAGCTTCAGTTGTTTCAACAACCAGTTCTTTTACTTCCAGTATTTCTTCAGGAGTTTCTGCCAAGTATGTTGTTCTTGCTTGGTAGGTAGCTTCTACCACATCAAATGGATTTAGCCCTGCCATCACAGAAGTATAATTGGTAGGAACAGAAAGCCAAAGTGAAACAGCAATGAAAGGAAATAAAACCGCCGCAGCCCAATACCATTTTCTCCCACTAGTACTTGAAGTTAATGCAGCATGTTGTATGGCAGGTATCACCACTGAATCTAATCCAAAACCACTCAGTAAAAAATTAGTTTCACGGTCTGGTTCAAACATCAGCCTATTGTTTTGAAAATACAAAAGCCCTAATTCGTTTATTTTGAATTTGTGGTATTTACTTAATAATTGGTTGTATTTATCTACGCGTTCTTGAATACAAGCCAATGCTTCTTTGGTGCTTATTTTAAGGTCTTGCGCAATGTGCGACGCTAACAAACCGTCATTGAGAGTTAAGCTAGCGTTAAAAGAAAGTTGCTTTTTAGGCGGATACAACAAGGTTTCATTAGTGTTGGTATTGGCAGGTACGTAATTGGTTAAAAACGCTCCAAAACCAGGCACAATAACACATTCGTGTTTGAATAATAATGCTTGTATGTATTTTTCTATGCTCAAAATATTCGTCTTTGATGTGTTACAAATGTAGCAGTTCAATTTAAGATTCTAACGATTTGAGGGCATCATTTTCTAGAATTTTTTTCAAGTCCTCAGGTGTATCTACTGCTATTACTTTATTTTCAGTCAATTGCACTGAAATTGTATACCCTGCTTCTAGCCATCTGAGTTGTTCTAGGTTTTCTAATAATTCTAGTTTGCCCATTGGCAAAGTGGCAACTTTTTTGAGCACACTAGATTTGTAGGCATACACTCCTAAATGTTTGTAGAAGGTATGTTTATCCATCCAGTTTTCTGTTTCTTCTCCTCTTACATAAGGTATGGTAGCCCTACTAAAATACAACGCTTGCTGATTTGCACCCAGCACCACTTTCACCTTATTAGCATCAAATAGCTCGGACGATTCCGTAATGCTTGCTGCTAAAGTGGAAATATCTACCCAGTCGTTGTCAAAAGATTGAATCAGCATTTTTAAATCATTGGCGTGCACAAAAGGTTCGTCTCCTTGAATATTAACCACAACATCATACAATTCTGAAATGTTAGCTAGTACTTCTGCACACCTATCCGTCCCACTTTGATGATTTGCCTGTGTTTGCACCACCTTTCCACCAAAGCGCATTACTTCTTCTTCTATACGCTTATCGTCGGTAGCAATTACTAAATCATCAAATAATTTTGATTTATCACATTGCTCATACACCCGCTGAATCATGGTTTTACCCCAAATTTCTACCAAAGGTTTGCCTGGGAAACGAGTCGATGCAAATCGTGCTGGGATGATTCCTAAAATTTTTTTATTTTTCATGAACGATAAACAGGTTCATTTCCTGCTACAACAAATATCAAAAAAACCAAGCAGTATTCATGCATCAACAAGAAGAACTTCTGTACATCATCGCATTAAAAGGCGTTTCTGGACTAGGCGACAAATCTATTCAGGCACTGGTTGCACATATGGGAAGTGCAAAACAAGTGTAT
Organism: Flavobacteriales bacterium; assembly: GCA_047634195.1. GTDB lineage: Bacteria > Bacteroidota > Bacteroidia > Flavobacteriales_D > Luteibaculaceae > JBLIDJ01. The sequence goes on along the minus strand of JBLIDJ010000092.1, from coordinate 682 downwards.
CATGGTTCGGTTAAAGAACTGATTAAGGCAATAAACAAAAGTGTGACCGTGCTAAAAAGCATACGACAGGACAAACACCTCGAACAAGCCCAAGCAGAAATTGATCTAATCAACAAACATGAAATTTCGGCAGTTAGCTGGCTTGATGACCACTACCCAAGAAGATTGAAACAAATACCCGACAAACCTTGTTTGTTGTTTTACAAAGGAGAAATAGCAGCAAAACCCAGTCACATTATCAGCATCGTAGGTACACGAAACATTACTTCTTATGGCAGGGATTTTTTAAACTCATTTTTCAAAGACTTACAAGCTCACCAACCCATCATTGTTAGCGGACTTGCTTATGGTGTAGATGCACTATCGCATCAACTTGCTTTACAACATGGCTTACCCACTTATGGTATTTTGGCACATGGTCTGTGTAGAATTTATCCAACAGCTAATGAACCCCTAGCCAAACAAATTATCACAGAGAATGGAGCTTTGGTCACCGAGTGTTTTTTTAATGCCGTTCCCGATCGAGAAAACTTCCCGAAACGAAATCGGATAGTGGCGGGTTTAAGTGATGCTACACTGGTAATAGAATCAGACATAAAAGGTGGCTCCATGATTACTGCTCGACTTGCTAATGACTACAATAGAGAAGTGATGGCTGTTCCGGGATCGGTGTACAACAAAA
>JBLIDJ010000091.1:0-9471 GCA_047634195.1 Flavobacteriales bacterium | reverse complement strand
TAAACGTTATGTCATCTTGATCTACATCACTTGCATAATCTATCAAATCAAACAAATTAACTACCCCAACATTTTCAAGTAATTCAACATCTGGCACAGTAATTAAGGGCATGTTATTCACCTCATTTACAACTACCTGAATGGTGTCATTAACAGTTTCTTCTCCATCAGTAGCAGCTATCACAACTGTTGACACTCCAAATTGATTCGAAGCAGTAGTTGCCTCTAACACACTACCTGTAATTTGACAATTTACTACCGTTTCATTCGACTGAGATACTATTGTAAATGAAAGTATATCATTATTTGGGTCGTTTGCGTAGTCGAGCAAATCACAAACCACTACTAAACCATCGTCTTCAAACAAATTAACATTTGGTATTTCTAACAATGGCGCCTGATTAAAAGACCGAGATGATAAGCCGTTATTGGTAATAAAAACAACTTTTCCGCTAGCGGGACTCCACACTTGCAATTCTGCAGGTTCTGTAAAACGAGTGTTCCCGTCCAAGGCAGGAATATTATTTACATATTCTTCATCATTCGGATCAAATGTAATTACAGTACGCACTTCTATAGTATCCTTAGTTACCCATATCCATTTCACTTGATTAAAACCACCCATTGCTCTGGTCCATACTTTGGCATCATTTCCATCACGCAGTGCAGCCCAAGTTCCTTCTCCAACATAAACAGTACCTCTGTTTTCGGTACGAACAAAATTCATATCTGCCTCATATCCTTCTTCGTTATTTTCTCCATTATCTAAGGTAGTTGGCATTAAAGGATGTGTGGTTTTCACCACATGTGCGTCACTTTCAAAAACCAATCTTACTTGAAAATCATAAAAGCTTTGTGCCCATTCTGTATAAGCGGCATTTTGATCTGACTTACCTGCTTCGTGTGGACGAATAGGTTTATGGTATTGTGCCATTTTCCAGTGCACCATAGTGTCGGTAGCAGCTAAATCAGATAATAACCAATCGCTCTGATCTCCAGAAATAGCAACTTCCGTATTTAAAGTATATAATCGCAATAAACTTCCACCAAATGTTAAGGCGTAATACACATCGTCCTGTGGAACATCAAAAATGCTTGTTAAAATTTGGCTTCCCGCTTGCGCTCCTCCAAAGGGTGCATACTCATGATTCCCCGCTGCCGCAATTATCGGAGTAATTTTATTGGTTTCCGAATAGGTCAATTCCCAATCATTTAACCAATTCATCCACTCATTATCATCGCTTGCAAAGGTATAATCACCACCAAAAAAGACAACATGTGGATTTAGCTTAGCCACCATCTTGTTGGCTTCTCTCCTAATCGTAATGGATTGCACTGTTTGGTCTGGATTTTCCAAATCTTCACGAGAATCGCCACCAGAAATAATAGATAAAGGTTCATTTGGGTTATCAGGCATAGTGGTACTCCAATATCTTTCTGAGAGTTCCATATTAGAAACACCAGGAACTTCGCCAACACCTGTTAAACTTGGTGTTTGATAGGATACTACAAAGTAATATGCTGTATTTGGTTCCAAATTGGTTAACCGAACAAAATAGTGATCCATTAATTTGAAATTTTCAACCACCTTTGCTGGAGCTACAGATGCATTATCTTGTTTATAAGCCACCGTGTCTTGACCGTGATCAACTTTACTATAAAACAACTTAAAATTTGTTCCATTATTAGATAATGTAATCATTTGACTCCAACCAATAACAATAGAGGACGATGGGTCATCTCTGAACATGGTTCTAAATTTTCTTGGCTGCGCTTGAGCTGCATTTAACACGAACGTTAACATGACTACTAAACTTAATTTTCCAACTACTTTCATTTGCTTTAATTTTTATGACAAAAATAAATGGGCTAAATCAATAACTTTAAAAGGTAATGTTACTATATCTTAAAGAAAACGTCACTAAAGCACTTGCTATATTAACCATACGTTAAATTGATGTTACACCCCCCTTAATAGACATTTCTATATATAATTTTGCAGGATGAAACAAAAGCTTTTAAACATAACCACAAGCTTCATTTTAACCTTAAGTACTTCATTATGGCTTTTTGGTAGAGCTTGGCAACATTTATTTTGGGAAACTCCTTATCGTGAATTTTTATGGAATGGTAAATTGATGGCCAAACCAATAAAATGGCTTTTCAACCTAAGTTGGAATGACTATATGACAAACCCAACTAGTGATTTAGTGATAGAATGGATTAGTTACTCGCTAGGGATCATATTCTTGTTAACTAGTATTATTGTTTGGTTGCCTAAACGCATTAAGTTAATTAATGTGTCCCTTATCACTAGTTTACTACTCCAGATACCTTATGTCTGGCTACATTTTTTAGGATATGCATTCAACACGTTGCAATTATTTGAATTTGCATTGCAAATAGGAGCTCCAATAGCGCTGTTATTAACACTAAACAGAAAATTATCCATTAAAGGTTTATCGAAGTACTTAGTTATCATTATAGCTGCAACATATACTGCTCATGGCTTGTATGCAATGAATATACTCCCATTACCACAATCTTTTATACAAATGACTATTACGGGCTTTGGAGTAAGCAATAGTGTGGCAAAACAAATATTATGGTACGCTGGCTTTATTGATGTACTGTTGAGCATAGCCATATTTTTTCCAAGATCTATAAATAAATGGGCATTGCTTTATGCTATTGCCTGGGGTTTTGCAACCGCTTTTGCAAGAATATATTGCAATGTATATTCTTTTGATTTTTGGAATAGTTTGAGCCAATGGCATTTTCAATTCTTAGTAAGAAATGCACACTTTATGATGCCAGGACTATTATTACTAATTGTTACAAGAGTTAAAAAATAAGTTTTGAGGGTAAATCATTGTGTTTACATGTGTAAATAGCGTGATTAAAAATATATAATTATACATACAATAACTTGTTAATCAATGTTTTATAAGGTATACCTAAAGTAATTATTAAAGTATTAATAGAGTCTTATTAGTGATGGTGAGGAGAATTTAAGATAAATAAGATTGTTTACATCAGTAACCTGTTATCTTGTTGATTTTAAGTAAACAAATTGATTTCTAACCTAAACATCAATTGTGTACATTTGTAACCATGGAACAGATTCAATACTTAATAGACCATTATCAATTATCAGCTTCACAATTAGCGGATAAATTAGACATTCAACGATCAACTATTAGCCATCTGTTGTCTGGTAGGAATAAGCCGTCATTAGACCTTTTGAAGCGTATTGTGGCGACTTTCCCTCACATTAATGAGGCTTGGTTATTATCTGGTCATGGCAACCCATTAAAACAGACAATAAAACCAATAGACGATAACATACCTAAAGAACAAGGGTTGTTTACAGGTGTAAAACAAGAAGCGACTCAATCGTATGTTACTCCTGTAAACACCGATGTTAAACAAACTGATTTCGATACAGATGTAAACAACGAAGAATCAATAGATACATCTGTAAACAATGATGAAATTGAACAAATTTTAGTGTTTTATCGTGACGGAACTTTCAAATACTTTCGCCCACGAAAATAAGTTGGCTATTTTTGCGCAAAACTGTTCCATGTCATTAGTAGAAGAAATATCGCGTAGAAAAACATTTGCTATCATCTCCCACCCCGATGCTGGGAAAACTACCTTAACTGAAAAGTTCTTATTATTTGGTGGAGCTATACAAACGGCTGGCGCCGTAAAATCGAATAAAATTAAAAAAGGAGCAACGTCCGATTTTATGGACATTGAGCGTCAACGTGGTATTTCTGTAGCTACCTCAGTTATGGGTTTTGAGTATAGAGACAAACTCATTAATATTCTTGACACCCCTGGTCACAAGGATTTTGCGGAAGACACCTACCGTACACTTACCGCTGTAGATAGTGTTATTTTGGTAATCGATTGTGTAAAAGGAGTTGAGGAACAAACAGAAAGGTTAATGCAAGTTTGTCGCATGCGCAGCACACCTGTTATTGTTTACATCAATAAGATGGACCGTGAAGGACAAGATGCTTTTGATTTGCTCGACGAAATAGAAAGCAAGCTAAAAATTAAAGTACATCCCCTATCATGGCCAATTGGCATTGGTGCAACATTTAAAGGGGTTTACAATATTTTTGAAAAATCATTAAACATCTTTGAAGCCAATAAAACGAAGGTTGAACGCGAAATCGTGAAAATTGATTCCCTAGAAGACAGTACTTTAGAAGCCCAAGTAGGTGAAGCTGCTGCGCTGAAATTAAGAGAAGAGATGGAGCTGATCAATGGTGTCTATGGCGATTTTGATGAATCGACGTACCAGTCTGGTGAATTTGCTCCTGTGTTTTTTGGTTCTGCTATCAATAACTTTGGTGTGCAAGAACTGTTAAACACTTTTGTACGAATTGCCCCTGAACCTCGTTCACGAGTTAGTGACGAACGTGAAGTAATGCCAGCTGAAAAGAAATTTTCAGGTTTTATCTTTAAAATTCACGCCAACCTTGATCCTAAACACAGAGATAGGATTGCTTTCTTGAGAGTTTGTTCTGGTAAGTTTGAACGAAACAAGTTCTTTCATCACGTACGATTGAGTAAAAAAATGAAATTCGCCAACCCTTCTAGTTTTATGGCGCGTGAAAAAAGCATTATAGAAGAGGCATATCCTGGTGACGTAATCGGTTTATACGATACTGGAAATTTCAAAATTGGTGACACACTGACAGAAGGTGAAAAGCTACTCTACAAAGGAATTCCTAGTTTTTCTCCTGAAATATTTAGGGAACTTATAAACATGGATCCTATGAAAACCAAACAGTTAGAAAAAGGTGTTCGCCAATTAACCGATGAGGGTGTTGCTCAATTGTTTGAAGCACCTATAGGGTCTAAAAAGATTATTGGTACGGTAGGAGACTTACAGTTTGATGTTATTCAGTACCGACTAGAGCATGAATACGGTGCCGTATGTCGTTTTCAACCATTGAGTTTGTTCAAAGCATGTTGGTTGACTTCTGACAATGAAGAAAAAATGAATGAATTCTGCCGTATTAAAGGAAACTATATTGTTGATGACAAAGACGGTAACAAAGTGTTTTTAGCACAATCACCTTATATTCTCAATTTAGAACAAGCCAATTATCCTGAAATAACCTTCCATTTTACGTCTGAATTTAAAATGATTAAAAACTAAAAAGATATATTCTTAAAAATCTGTTAAATTCGACTTCAAATTAACACATCAAATTACCTTTAAGCCTCGCTAAAAAAATAGTTTATGAAAAACACAAGATTTTTACACGTAACATTATTTTGTTTAAGCATTGCTGTTACTGCCTGTAACTCATATGCACAAAAACCAGAACAAAAAGGGTATCATTTTAAGTTTAAAGTCAATGGTGTACATGATACACTTGCTTATTTGACGAACTATTATGGAGAAAAGCTGTATTATAAAGATACTGCTGTTGTTGATAAAAATGGTTTTTTCGAGTTTAAAGACACCAACAATCTAAAAGGTGGAAAGTATGCCGTTTTTTTACCGGGGCCAATCTACTTCGAAATTGTGGTGAATGAGTATGCCATAGATATGGAAACCGATACCAGTGATTTTATTGCCAACATGAAAATCAAAAAGTCTGTTGAAAACAAGATTTATTATGATTATGTGAATTACTTGAATACGATGAAAGCGAAAGCTAACCCCATTCGAGAAAAAATTCAAGCCATGGAAGAAGGCGACGAAGGTCGTGAACCATTGATTGAAGAATTGAAACAAATTGATACAGACGTTAAGGCTCGTCAAAAAGAAATTGTCAAGAATGAGAATAACACCTTGATATCTAAGGTTATCAAAATGTCATTTGACGTAACAATACCTGAAGCTCCAAAAAATGAAGACGGCAGTATTGATTCTACTTTTGGATATTTTTATTACAAAAATCATTATTTCGACAACATTGACTTAAAAGATGACCGTCTGGTAAATGACCCTATTTTCCACACCAAATTGGTGTATTATTTTGAGAAAATGGTATTACAAATCCCTGACAGCATCAATAAAGCAACGGATGAATTATTAGCGCAAATCCCAGATAATGCTGACATGTACAAGTATGTGGCTAATTGGGTAATCAATCACTACAACAAATCCAAGATTATGGGTATGGATGCAGTGTTTGTGCACTTAGCTCGAAATTATTATTTAAATGGTAAAGCTTTTTGGCCAACTGACGAAGACAAAGAAAAAATAAAAGAAGCAGCTGATAAAATTGAACCGACGCTACTTGGTAAAAAAGCACCCGAATTGTCTTTAGCCGATTCAAACGGTAAGTTTTTCAAATTGTACGATGTAGAAGCGCCATATACAGTCTTGTATTTCTGGGATTCAGGTTGTGGCCATTGTAAAAAAGAAACACCCAAATTGAAAGATCTTTACAATGATGTATTGAAAAAAGAAGGAATTGTGGTTTATGCAGTTGGTGGAGAACTAGAAAATGACGGATGGATAAAGTATGTGAAGGAAAATGATTTGCCTTTCATCAATGTTTCTGATACTCCTGACATGAACAAAAATCCTGAAAATTATTTAGACAGAACTTCTGTGGAAAGCTTAAACTTCAGATTTAAGTACGATATTTTCGCTTATCCAAAAGTTTACTTGCTAGATAAAGACAAGAAAATATTGGCAAAAGGTCTTGGTATTGAGCAACTTGGAGAGGTTATTGAACAAGAATTAGCCAGGGCCAAAAAGAAAAAATAAAGAATTGTTATCGGTAATAGAATCAACCCTATTAGTACTTAATCCAGCAAAGCTATCAGAAGCAGCTTTTATTTTGAGCTGCTCAATAGCCCTAATTGGTTAGCTAATATTGGCGACAGAAATATTAAATCACTGATCGACGCAGAACGGTAAATCAAATCGTTGCAAAAAAAATTATGCAAGCTTTGGATTTGGATTACTTACTGTAATTAATAAAAAAACTAATACTCCCTTAGGCATTTGTGGTTTGCTAAAAAGGGAGTATTTACCTTTTCCTGATATTGGCTTCGCCATACTGCCAGAATTTGAAAGAAATGGTTATGTATTTGAAGTAAGTCAAGCATTATTAGCAAACGTTACTTTTTCTGAGATACAAGTAATAACAACAAAAGAAAACAAGTCTTCACTGTTTTCATTAGAAATTAGGCTTTCGTTTTATTAAAAACGCAATGCCAGAGAATATACCTTTAATGCTTTATCAAAAGCATAACAGCGTTAAATCATCTATTCAACTTGATTTTTTTGACAAAAAAAAAGAGATTCCCAAATGGAAATCTCTTTTTTTAAGTATGGTATGTTCTAGTGATTGTGACCAGCATGCTCGTCTACAACTTCAGTTTCAGTCATTTCAACTTCTACTGCAGTTGAATCACTCATAACTTCTGTAGAATCTACAACAGTTTCAATTACTTCTTCAGTTACCATTACTTCTTCAGTTACAGTTTCTTCAGTGTTTGCTTTTTCAGCTGGTTGATTACAGGCAACCATTGCAACCATTACAGCTACAGATAATAATACTTTTTTCATATCGTTCTTGATTTAGAATAGCGAAACTACATTAGTTTATGAATGGAAACAAGTTTTTTCTAGAAATCAATGGTTAAAAAGAAAAAATCCAATGACAATAGTACATTTGTCACTGATAAAATGCTATGAAGTATTGAAACTTGATAGCAATATTTAAATAAAGCATGTTTGACGCTACAAGTCTTGATAAATTAATTACTACTAAAATGCCTTTCGGTAAATTTGAAGGGCTCAAGCTCTATAAATTACCCGTGTCCTATTTGGAATGGTTTCAACGAAAAGGATTTCCTACGGGTAAATTGGGCATGCTACTCGAAACCATGTTGGTTATCAAATCGAATGGTTTGGATCACTTATTATACCCATTAATTAAAAAACATGAAACCAGCTTCCGTAGCCATTCTTAAAAAAGAGCTAAAAAACTTATCACAAGAGGAGTTGCTTTCTTTGACCACCAAGTTGGCTGCCTTTAAAATAGATAATAAGGCTTATTTATCCTATTTACTTTTTCACCAAGAAACCCCTGATTTATACTTGGAATTACTGAAAAATGATTTCCAAGAATCATTTGAAGCTATCAATCAAGACAGTTCATTTTATGTTAGAAAAGGATTGAGGAAAATTGAAAGAGAACTAAATAAACAAGCAAAATATATGAAGGACAAAGGAGCTCATGTTGAGCTCCTCTCCTATTTTTTACACTTATTTAAGACCATCATTTCTGTTCATCATCAGCAAGTCTTACACAAAATTTTTGACAGAATTTTACTTAAAACGCAAAACATGATACCCTTGCTTCATGAAGACTTACAATATGATTATCACCGATATATAGACAAATTATGATAGTTGTCTATAGCGTGAACATATACAAAACAAACAAGCATAATAAAAAGTAAGAAGCCAAGGTTGCCGCCCCTGCGTAATCCTTAGCTATGCGCTGACCAGCAAACAATAAAAACAATGTTTTTATACTCAGTAACACACCTAATATTCCAATACTAGCGTTGTTAAAAAAGCCAAAAGTAACGGCACCAACCGCGCACAAACCACCTGACAATATTTCTAAAAGTGTAACAAGCGTAAGCATGAAAGGCACCATGTTTTTAAAAACTGTTTTACTAAAGTGACCTTTTAACCAGCCCAAATTACCTTCTCTATCAGATATTTTATCAAATCCAGACTGTAAAAATAAAACGGCTAAAAATAAAAGTGAGGCAAGTTTCATCCACATTAATAAATGTTCTTCACCAAAAAACTGTAGTATAAATTGTTCCATAAGTTTATGTTTAAAATGTTGAAAATTTTACGATTTGTTGTTCTAATTGTTTAATAGCATTTGGCTCAATTAACATTCCTTGGCTATCAACCAAAGAACCAAAAACAGATAATTTAGGTTTTTTCGAAAGTACTTCAATTTGCAAGTAATGCAAAATATTTGTCAAGTCATCTAATCCTCTTAAATTACCTGCCTTTCCAGCTGACAAACCAACTAATGCCGCTCTTTTATTATGCCATATTTCAGGATCAATACTGTCAATAAACAATTTTAATACCCCTGAGATACTTCCATTATATTCTGGTGAAACAAACACTATTTTTTCAACAGATTCAATATAATCAGTAATTATCTCTTGAAAATCGGCTGTTCTTTCTCCATACATATTAGCATTAGCAAAATCTTGAGGCAATTGGCATAGAGAATAAACTTGTGAGCTAATACCGTGGTTTGTTAATAACTTTTGATAGAAATAACTTAACCTTAAACTATTGCTGTCATTACGATTGGTGCCACTTATTATTGTTATCATATTTGTTCTTAAGAATGTTTTTGTTCATACTTAGCAAGCCAATTTGAGTAAACTGTGGTATCTTTATGGCTGCAAAATGCCCTTGAGCGATGCAAAGAAAAC
>JBLIDJ010000090.1:0-10092 GCA_047634195.1 Flavobacteriales bacterium | reverse complement strand
TTTGGTATCATGTGCATCGATACTCGAAAATTTACTGTGAAAATCAAAATGAAAAAAACGATCATCATGCTTCTCTAAGCTTTTAATGTCAATTTGGGTATTGTTTTGGAGTTGATTTAATTGATTGGCAATTGACAGGGGGTTAAACGTAATGCCAAAAGGATTGACCAAGGTCTCGAACAAGTAGTACGATAATTTACTGGACATGTTCTCTGCAAAACACGAACCCATGGTCATTATTTTAGTGTCGTGATTCCAATCATTCGCCTTATCTATTGCTATTTCAGTTCTCCAATTCATATGCTTTTATTGGGTTGTTGTATTTCCAATCAAACGGTATTTCTGTGCCTATGCGTTGAGAAGTCACATGCTTCCCTTCTTTACCTGGTGCTATGTTGGCTTCACCTAATTTGAGGTAAAAAAATGCTGCTACGTAAAACGCTCTCCTGCTTGGCAGTTCTGGGGGCACTCCGACAACTAATCCTTGTACTTTCAATTGACTACAGGTTAAAACAAGTTTAGCAGCATCTATTCCATGAATCATGTTTGCTGTAGCCTCTCCATTGGGGATTGTTCTGCCGTTGGTAAAAAACTTGGCGGGATGTCTTTCAAAACCAAACAATCCACCCAAGCGAACAATGCTTGCCTTAGGAAAATAAGATAAGGCTATTTCTTCTTGATGTTGTATTCTTTTTGCTTTTTCATTTGTCATTCGTGGCGGTGCTTCGCTGTATTCAGAAACTAAACCGTCTCCTTCAAATGCTCCTGTAGAACTTACCCATGTAAGATGGGCTATGGAATGTTTTGACAATGATTTCATAAAATCAACTAATTGATCTATGTTCCATTTTGAGCTTGGTATTGCTACAATGATTGCTTTACCATTTACTTCTTTAGGTACTTCTTCGCCTATGTTCCATTTCAATGACTGCTCAGTTCCTTTTGTGGTTGACCCATCGAACTCAATTCCTTCTTGCTGCGCTTGTTCTTGCATCAAGTTACCTAACCAGCCTTTTCCAAAACAAAATGTTTGACTCATAACAATAATGTGATTACCTGTTCTATGTTTTCCACTACTTGGTTGTGCTGTTCCGTTTTCACTTCCCAGCCCACGTTTAGTTTCTTTACGCTGTTTTTAGCGTTGTCATCTACCAAAACGCCTATTCTGGCCAAGGCTTTTTTGAGCCAAAACAAATCTAAAGGATTGTCACATTCAATACGAACTTGCTTGGTGCTTGTTCTGGCAAATTCAAAATGACCTGTTAGGTTGTTAAACGCTACGGAAGAGGTATCGAACACATCAGAAAAAAGTCCATTTAAGGCCAAATCTTCCGGTATTCCTTCTATGATTTTTTTGTCTGAAACTAACCACATTTTGTCGCAAGTGTGCATAGCCAAATCCAAGTCATGTGTGCTCAATAGTATTCCTTTTCCTTGCGACTTGGAGATGTCGTGCAACAAATAACTAAGTTCCATTTTACTAGGCAAATCGAGAAATGCCATCGGTTCGTCCAACAAGATAAAGGGGGTTTCTTGCGCCAACGATTTTGCTAAGACTATCTTTTGGCGTTGCCCATCGCTCAAATTATCCATTGGTTTGTTTGCGTGGCCACTCATTCCAACCAATTCAAGCGCATGGTTGATGATGTTGGTGTCTTCTTTCTTTAATTTCCCAAAAGAACCCACGAACGGAAATCTTCCTGAAGCAACCACATCAAAAACAGTTCCGTACCCCATGCTTATTTGGTCGGTCAATACCACGGATACTAGTTTGGCTAATTCGCTAGATGGGATCGTAGAAAGTTCTTGATTGTTGATAGTTATGATGCCAGTCAATGCTTTTTGAAAGTTTGCCAGTGTTCTTAAGAGTGTGCTTTTCCCGCAACCGTTTACGCCAACCAAACCAATTAATTGGCCTGAGTGAACAAACAACTCATCCATGGTTATCAGCGTATCTGTTTCATGATACCCAACCTTTAACTGCTTTATGGTTATTTGCTGATCCATTAAGAATGATATTGTTTTCTTTTAAAAATTAGCGCCATCACCACAGGTGCTCCAAACAAAGGTGTAATAGCATTGATAGGCAATGCTAAGGTTGACCACGGCATATCGGCCAACAAATTACAGAGCAAAGCCAAGCAAGCTCCTATCAACAAACATCCGGGGATGAGTATGGTGTGATTTCCTGACTTAAAAGCAGAACGAACAAGGTGTGGCACCGCCATGCCTAAAAAGGCTATTGGCCCACAGAAACTCGTAATTACTCCTGCCAAAATACCACTGACAATAATGAGGATGAGAAATTCTCTTTTAACATTCACTCCCAAGTTTTGAGCGTATCTGTTTCCTAATAACAATACGTTTAGCACATTGGTTTTAAAAAGCATGGCTGCTGCTCCAAGCAAAACAACAAAACTTTGTAAATACAATGAAGCTCCTTGTACATCAGAAAAACTACCCATTCCCCAATACACGTATGACTGTATGCTTTCTTGGTTACTGAAATACAACAACACACTCACCATGGCAGACACCAAATACCCCATCATCAATCCTATGATTAATAGTGCTACGGTGCTTGTCATTTTCCTCGCTATCAAAACTATTACTCCTAATACGCTCATGGCTCCCAACATTCCTGCAATGGAAACAGATAAACCTTCGAGCCAAGGATTGAAACCAAAATAACTCACCGCACCGCTGAGTATGACTAAAGCAACACCTAAACTTGCTCCTGAGGAGATCCCTAAAATGGAAGGGCCTGTCAATGGGTTTCTAAAAAGTGTTTGCAATAATAATCCGCTTAAGGCCAATCCAGCACCTGCAGTAATGGCGGTGATTACTTCCGGTAAACGAATACTGAAGATGATGGTTTGTAATAATTCATCTTGGCTATTGCCTACTATGATATCCACAAACTCTTTTAAGCTTATGGTCACAGAGCCGTAACGAACATTCAAGAATGCTAAGATGAATAGCAGTATGACCAATCCAAAAAAAACAATATGTGATGATTTTAATTTCAAGGTCTTGGGTATTGATCGGTTGTAAATGATTTGAAATAAGTGGGTTGATAAGACTCGAGTACTTCAGGATGAAAAATAGCGACTAAATCTTTTAATATCACATCAGGCTCTAGTGTTCCAACACCAAAATAATCGGTGTTTGAGACATTGCAATAAAAAGACTGTTGTTTTTTTATTGCCTCGAAGTGCTGTAACATCTCGTATGGCAATGGCCACTCAACTACTTGACTATTGTTAACTACCCTGCCCCAGTAGTCGGCTTTTACCGCTTTTGAAATAAAGGTTTCTTTGTCCAAAATGATGTTACCTACCAAATCAGATGATTCGAAAATGTAGTTTGCCCCCGCATCTTCTAGCAGTCTAGCCACCAAACTGTTTCCATTGGGTGCATTCCACATACTTTTAAAATAACTCCCAGCAAAAACTGTTGGTTTTTCTTTTGTCTGTTTTACTAGCTCTGCCGTTGCTTCATAACGCACCGCTATTTTATCGAAAATTTTAACAGATAATTCCCATTTATTGGTTAGTAATCCAAAAAATTTAATCCACTCGACTTTTCCTAAAGGATGTTTTTCGGCATACTCTGCATTGTAAATAAGTTGCGTACCGTATTTCTCATACTTGGCATATCCTTCGTCTTCGTATGGGTATACCATTAAGTATTTCGATTTTGAAGAAAGTAAGAGTTCAGTATCTAACCCATCAGGCCCATCGATTTCCATAATAGTCTTACTAGAAATTAACTGATGTAACGTGCTGTCTTTGATGTAACGCGCATATGCAACACCACTAATAGCGTTAAACGCTTCAAGTTGCGAAAACATAGGGATATGTGTTGTTGATAAGCAAGCTACGTGTGTCAATGGTGTTTTAATGGCCACTAAACTATCGGGGACTTCTAGTATGTTTTCAGACAATCCGTACTGTTCTTTTATGCTTCCATTTTCATCAGGGTTAAAAACAGTAACAACGAAGCCCCAAGAAGTTTGTAGTACGTCAAAACCTGTGGCATACGCCAAAGGAATTGAGTTTTTTTTATTGAATCCAACCCTTGAGGTGCGTTCATTCCCACAAGAAATAATCAAAACAAGTGCTAAAAACAAGCCAGCATACTGGTAAAATGGTTTAATATCTATCATAATTTAAAAGAGTCACCTATAGGTGCTTAGCTTTTTCTAATATTGCAAAGATAAATTTATGCAGATGCAATACCCCCTAGTTAGAATTAAAAAAGGCAAAGAACAATCAATTTTAAGAAACCATCCTTGGATTTTTTCTGGTGCTATTCATAGTATCTCAGAAGAATTGCATGAAGGTGATTTGGTTCAAGTATCCGACATTCAAGAAAACATATTGGGTGTTGGTCATTTTGCGGAAGGTAGTATTGCCGTGCGTTTGCAGTCTTTTGAGAAAGAAGCGTTAGACATTCATTTTTTTGAAAGAAAATTGAATTTAGCTTTTCAAAAAAGAAAAACAGTTGGGCTATGGGAAAATCCAGATACCAATATTTTCAGGTTAGTTCACGCCGAAGGTGATGGATTATCAGGTCTTATCATTGACTGGTACAACGGTGTTGCTGTGATACAATGTCATGCATTCGGGATGTTTAAGCAAATTGACCTCATAGCAGAAGCACTAAAAAAAGTGTTTGGCGATAGTTTAGTCGCTATTTACAATAAGAGTCATGAAACGGTACCCAAACCATTTGCAGAACAGGTGGAAAACGGATATTTGTTCAACGAGGTAGCTGTACCTTACAAAGCGTTGGAAAACGGCAACCAGTTTTACATTAACTGGGAAACAGGTCAAAAAACAGGTTTTTTCATAGATCAGCGTATCAACAGAGATTTGCTAGGAAGCATTTCGAAAGGAAAAAAGATACTAAACACATTCTGCTATTCAGGTGGGTTTTCTATCTATGCCCTCAATCAAGGTGCTAGCGAAGTACATTCGTTGGATAGCTCAAACAAAGCCATGCACTTGGTCAATGAAAATGTTGCGCTAAATGGTGATTTTAAAAATCATACGAGCATCGAAGCCAATGCGCTAGATTATTTGAAAAGTGAAGATACGGACGATGATTACGATATCATCATTTTGGATCCTCCAGCATTTGCCAAATCTGTCAAAAACAGACATAAAGCGGTGCAAGGTTACAAACGATTAAACATTCTTGGATTAAATAAAATAAAGCCAGGTGGCATCCTTTTCACCTTTTCTTGCTCTCAGGTAGTAGACCAAGCCTTGTTTTACAACACCATACGTGCCGCTGCTATTGAAAGTGGACGAAATGTGTCTGTATTGCACCAGTTACATCAACCAGCCGATCATCCTGTCAATATTTGCCATCCAGAGAGTGAATATTTAAAGGGACTTATGCTTTTTGTAGAATAAGATGCAACAATCTCCCAGCTATGGCGCAATAATGAAAGTAGCTACACCCATTATGTTTGGTGTGTTTGTTGAATTTATTGTTGCTTTTATTGATACTGCTTTTTTAGGCAGGGTTTCAGAATTGGCGCTCAATACCGCCGGAAATGCTGGTTTGCTATACATCACTTTTTACATGACGGGTCAAGGCTTGGCTAGTGCCATGCAAATTATCATTGCCCGCAGGTATGGCGCGAAAAAATATGCCGAATGTGGGCAAATAACGGGTCAGAGTGCTATTCTCCAATTTATTTTTGGCATTTTATTACTTATTCTCTATTGGCTTTTCGGTAAACCTATTGTCATGGCTTCTATGGAGTCTACGGAAATAGCCACTTCCATGATTTCGTTTCTAAACATCAGAAATGTTGGATACCTCATAGTGTTGCCGCAATTGGCGCTGATTTCCTTTTACACTGGTATAGGGCAAACTAAAGCACTCATTGGAACTACATTTGTTTTATCTGTTGTCAACATCATAGGCGATTACGTATTAATCTATGGTCATTATGGTTTCCCAGAATTGGGCGCTGATGGTGCAGCTTACGCATCTGTAATCGCAGAATTTGTCTCTTTTATTTATTTGCTCTTCTATAGCTATCGCTTTCACATTAAATTCCCAAAATTTGAACTTGGGTCTTTTGTTATGAATAAGGAATCTATTCTTAAAAGCATCAATTTGGGTGTTCCTTTAATGGCTCAACGGTTTTTAGCAATGGCTTCTTGGACTATCTTCTTCTTCTTCATTGAGAAGTTAGGAAGTGCAGAGTTGGCTATGTCACAAGTAGTGCGCACCTTATACTTTCTTGCCTTTATTCCTATTATGGGCTTTAGCATTACCACTAAAACGTTTGTAAGTCAAGCATTAGGAGATGGTAAAGTAGAATATGTAAAAGACATTATCAAAAAATGTTTGATTCTTGCGGTAGCCATTACCATAGTAACTGCCCATGGTGTATTGCTGTATCCTGAATATTTAGTTTCTATTATCGTGAAAGAGCCGTACTTAATTGAAGGTGCATCATCTATCTTGCTTATTTTGTTTCCCTCTATGATTTTATTTAGCATTTCGGGAGTGCTGTTTAACACCGTAGCGGGAGCTGGCAATACTAAGATGGCCTTTTTGATGGAAGCAGTTTCCATATTTATTTACTTACTTGCAGCCTATTTCATCACTATAGTTTACCCTCAACCAGTCAGTGTGGTTTGGATGTTAGAATATTTGTATTTCGGATTTTTAATAATTGTTTCATTGATCTATCTTAGATCAGGTCATTGGAAAAAAATAAACGTTTAAGATTATGCGCATTGTATTTATGGGAACGCCTGATTTTGCAGTCGCTTCTCTTCAAGCCTTGTTAGCCAATGGAAATAATGTGGTTGGTGTAATTACAGCTCCTGACAAACCCGCAGGGCGGGGAAAAACACTTCAAGGAAGTGCTGTCAAAACATTTGCTGTTGAAAAAGGTCTAAGGTTATTGCAACCTACCAATTTGAAAGATGCAGACTTTATATCAGAACTAAAATCACTAGAAGCTGACTTACAAGTAGTGGTTGCCTTTAGAATGTTGCCCGAAGTTGTTTGGAACATGCCTAAAAGTGGGACTATTAATGTTCACGCATCTTTATTACCTCAATATAGAGGGGCAGCTCCTATTAATTGGGCCATCATTAATAATGAGCTAACCACAGGTGTTACAACTTTTCTGCTACAACACGAAATTGATACGGGTAATATTCTTATTCAAAAAAAGTGCAGAATTACTCCAGAAACGAATGCAGGCGATTTACACGATGCATTAATGGGTTTGGGGGCACAAGCACTCACTGAGACAGTAGACATGATTTCAAGCGGCTCTATTAAGTCTATTCCACAAAACGACATAAAAGTAGATCTACTAAAATCAGCACCAAAAATTTTTAAAGAAACCTGTCAGATAGATTGGAATAATGATGTGAGTGAAAACTACCATTTGATCAGAGGGCTGAGTCCTTATCCTGCAGCTTGGAGCAATTTGAAATTGCCTGATGACAAGATAATATCCGTTAAAATATTCGAAACTTGTTACGTAAACAAGCAATTATTACCTGGAGAAATTGATACAGATGGCAAAAACTACGTACATGTGGGCTGTAAAAACGGATGTTTGAGTCTTCACAACCTTCAAATTGCTGGAAAAAAACGTATGATGATAAAAGATTTGCTTAGAGGCTTCCAATTTTCTACTTCTCACCAGTTTTTGTAATAAATCATATAAAAAGCACTATTAACAAGGGTTACAAAAGGAGTTGAATTAAAAACAAACGCTTAGTTTATTAACAAATTCACCACTTTTATCAACAAAATTCAGCTTTTTTTGCCCAAACCCTTGACTGGCGTACTTATTCGACTAAATTTGTAAGCGTTCAATAAAACGAATCATTGTTTAACCAAAAATTTAATTAAAGATGAACAAAGCAGAATTAATTGAAGCGATGGCGTCAAAAGCTGAATTATCAAAAGCTGACGCAAAAAAAGCATTAGACGCATTTGTTGATGCTACCACTGGTACATTGAAATCAGGTGGACGTGTTGCCCTAGTAGGATTTGGATCTTTCTCAGTTTCTGAAAGAGCAGCTAGAAAAGGTCGTAACCCACAAACTGGTAAAGAAATTAACATTGCAGCTAAAAAAGTTGTTAAGTTTAAAGCAGGTGCTGAATTAGCAGACACTGTAAACTAATTGCAATATATTTCATTGCTAAAAAGGGCCTTATGGGCCCTTTTTTATGCGCTAATATTTTTTAAAGAGCAAGGTTGCCTCTTTAAATTCCAATAAAATAAAAAGCCCTTTGCTGAATATTCAGCAAAGGGCTTTGGTTATTAACTATTAATCTTAATTTAAATTGATGTGTACCAGCTTTTTAAGTAGGTCTGAATTTTTCACTTCCAAAGCTTTGGAGTAAGCCAAAATCGCATTAATCGCAGCCAAATTTGGCTTTTCAATACTTACATCCGATTTGCTAGTGTGTTCAAAATCATTCACATTTTCTTGTAGAGTAAAGTTCATCATAGGCTTTTTTAAGTTTCAAATACAAAACGCCTAGAAGTCACATTTATTTTACAAGACTATCAAATTAAATTACGGTCAGTTGAATTCCTTTATCCTCAATGAGTTTTCTTAAATTAATTAAGGCATATCTCATTCTTCCTAAGGCAGTGTTAATGCTCACATCAGATTGTTCTGCTATGTCCTTAAAACTCATTCCAGCATAATGCCTCATCTGAACTACTTCTCTTTGCTCTTCAGGTAAGTATTGCAGTAATCCACGAACATCGTGTAAAATTTGATCCTTGATGATTTCATCTTCCACACTTGGGTCATCTTGTTTGATGGTAGCAAAAACATCGTAGTCTTCATCGCCCCTGACCAAATTCATTTTTTTGTTTCTTCTAAAATGATCAATCACAAGATTGTGTGCTATGCGCAACACCCAAGGCAAAAACTTACCTTCTTCGTTGTATTTCCCTGCTTTAAGTGTGTTTATGGTTTTTATAAAAGTATCTTGAAAGACATCATTTGCCATATCGCGATCTTTAATAATCATGAGTATGTGAGAATAAACACGGTCTTTGTGTCTGTTCAGAAGTTTTTCAAACGCTGATTCGTTACCAAGAATGTAACTTTTAATTAGCTCCCTGTCATCAATAATTGGCTTTTGCATAGCTCTCCTCCTATTATTTAGTTAATGTACTTACTATTTTAGGTAGATGTTTATGCTATATTTTGCCTCCTATTAATTTAGTTAATATTCTACGCAACCTCTTAGAAAAAGGTTTTGTATTTACTTTGTTTGACTTGATAAAGCTAATTTAACGCCTTTAGTTTGATATAAGCAAATTTTATGCCTTTTTTAACGTTTCTTTGCATTACAAAACTCATTAATATCTATGCCAGTCCAAACAGCTGTTTCTCCAAAAAACAAGGATATAATCATAAAAGGTGCACGGGTACACAACCTAAAAAATATCACCACCCATATTCCCCGCAACAAATTTGTTGTTATTACTGGGCTAAGCGGTTCAGGGAAATCTTCTCTTGCTTTTGACACCTTATATGCTGAAGGACAGAGAAGGTACGTAGAAAGTTTGTCTTCCTATGCGCGACAGTTTTTAGGGAAATTGGACAAACCTGAAGTTGATCAAATCATTAATATTTCGCCAGCCATTGCCATTGAGCAAAAAGTGATTTCTAGAAATTCTAGGTCAACTGTTGGAACCACGACCGAAATTTACGATTATTTAAAGTTACTTTTTGCGCGTATTGGCACCACCTACTCTCCTATTTCTGGCAGAGAAGTAAAAAAACACCATGTCAAAGATGTTGTTTTTAGTATAAACGAACTGGATGAAGGCACGCGTTTCATCATTCTAGCTCCTCTTTCAACAAAAGATAAAACCTTAGATCAAATTGCAAAAACATTGCAACAGCAAGGTTTTTCAAGAGTTAAGGTAGGCAACGAAATCTTATCACTTGAAGACTTATCTCATCACACTTCGTCCTACGATGATCTTTCTATTGTTGTTGACAGAGCTACCGTAAACAAGGAAGATGAAGATGCTCAAAGCAGGCTCTCAGATTCCATTCAGACTGC
>JBLIDJ010000089.1:0-10115 GCA_047634195.1 Flavobacteriales bacterium | reverse complement strand
GACAGTGAAATTTTGGTGTCGTTGGAAAATGCTGGCTGCAAAACAGATGATTTGCTAATAAAAGACTTACAAGGTGAAGTTTTCCAAGTAGGGAATAAAGCCACATTAACCAACCTTACTGGAAATCTAAATGGATCTGACATTGTCATAAACGGCTTGGTGAAAAACTGGGTAGGTTGGGAAAAAGCAACAAAAAATATTTTGAAAATTGAGTTAGTTGCCGATGTAGGAAACGTGATGATGGAATCACTGATAAAACCAACAGAACAGACGAGTGAATTTGAATTGCCAGACAATATTAGTGCTTCGGTAAAACTGAATGTCAAGGATTTTCAATGGGAACAATTCAGCGCGTCAAAACTGTCTGGACTTGTTCAATATTCCAATAAAAAATTCAGCACAACTGGATTTAAATTTAACCATGCTGGCGGAATTGTGATTACCACCACAACCTTAGATCGTAGCAACAATAATTGGCATGTTTCGAGCAACACAGGACTTAAACAAATTGAAGTGCAGGAGTTTTTTAGCCAATGGAACAATTTTGGTCAAACGTTTATCCAGTCGAATCAAATTAATGGAATTGCCAATGCTCAATCATTGATAGAATGTCGTTTCAACAAAGAAGGAGTGGATGTCAATAGCTTATACAGCCTCACCAATTTTTCCATAAAAAACGGTTCGCTAATCAATAATCAAGCACTGATAGGTATTGGCGATTATTTAAAATCTAACCTAATCCTCAAGGCTTTTGTGAAAGTTTCGGAACTTTCAGAAGGATTAAAAAAGCTACATTTTTCCGAACTTAACAACCTGATTGAAATAAAAGACGGAACTATCATCATTCCAGAAATGGAAATAAAAACAAATGCATTGTCTTTAAGGGTCAGTGGTATGCATAGTTTTAACCAAAGCATAGATTATAAGTTTAATTTTATGCTCGATGATGTGTTGAGAAGAGGAAAGAAAAAAGATACCGAAGATGGTGTGACGGAAGGCGGAAAGCGCATATTTTTGAAAGCAACAGGCACCGTCGGTAATTCTTCTTTCGGATTGGACAGAGCCTCAGCAAGAAGCTTTAAAAAACAAGAAGAAGAAACTGAAGTGAGCCAAGTAAGTGACAATAGGTTTGGAGAAACCACAAAGCTCGACACTACTGAGGCTGTTACATTTGATTGGGAAAAGAAAACCACAATAAAAAAGGATACTGTAGTAAAATCAGACTCCTCAAAAACATTGCTTGGCAAATTGCTGAAGAAGATGGAAAAGAAAGATAAAATAGACGAAGAAGTAGAATGGGAAATTGAATTTCCAGAGCAAGATTAGATTTAAAAGATGAAATTATACCAAATAAAGAAACGATCCAAATGGGTGCTATTGCTGCTAGCTAGTATGATCGTCATTGGTTCGTTATGGTATTCAAATACCTTGGTTCGTCAAATAAAAAACGAGGAGCGCAACAAGGTGAAATTGTGGTCGGAAGCCATACAGCGAAAAGCAAAATTGGTGAATTACACCAATAATTTATTTGACCTGATACGGGAAGAGGAAAAAATAAAAATAGAGCTCTGGGGGCAAGCCATGCGCAAAACCCTAACCGCTGATTTTGAAGAAGATCTTACTTTTTACCTTTCTGTGCTGACTAACAATACCACCATTCCATTGATTTTGGTGAATGAAAAAGTCGAAATATCGGACTGGAATAATGTTGAAACAGTACCTAACAAAAAATTAAGTGAGCTTTCTGATGCTGAGCTACAATTACTGAAAGACCAGTTGGTAATCATGCGTAAGCAGAATAGGCCTATTCGCATGGATATATACGAAGGCATTACCAAGTATATTTATTTCAGAGACTCCAAGGTCACCCAAGAACTGAAAATTGTTTTCGAAGAACTTATCAATGATTTTATTACCGAGACGGTGATCAATACCGCATCTATGCCAGTAGCTTATGTAGGTGCCAGCGATAGTTTAATCGCTTTTGGAAACATTGACTCTGTCATGTTTACCAATGCCGAAAATCGCACCATTCAGTTACAAAAAATGGCGGAAGTCAATCCCCGCATCGAAATTAACCTAGACGGTAAGGAACCTCAATATATTTATTACGAAGATTCTTTGGTGTTAACTCGATTGAGGTATTATCCATATATTCAATTCGGGGTCATCGGGTTTTTCTTAGGGGTGGCATACCTACTTTTTAGTTCTTTTAGAAATGCCGAACAAAACCAGGTTTGGGTTGGAATGTCAAAAGAAACGGCCCATCAATTGGGTACACCCCTTTCATCCATGATGGCCTGGGTAGACGTACTTTCGGCAGACGAAAGAAATGCATCAATTGCAGTTGAGTTGGGCAAAGATGTCAAACGATTAGAAATTATCACCGAACGGTTTTCGAAAATTGGTGCAGCACCCAAGCTTGAAACCCACAATATGGTGGACGTTATTCAAGAAGCAGTTGATTATTTGAAACCACGTGTTTCCTCCAAAATAAAGTTTGAGCTTGAGTACGAAAACAACGAAATTTCAGCCTTAATTTCTAAACCTTTGTTTGATTGGGCCTTCGAAAACATTTGTAAAAATGCAATAGATGCCATGAGTGGCGATGGTACTTTGACCATACACATCAAAGATGCGGTGACGGGACAAGTAACCATAGATATGACTGACACAGGAAAAGGAATGTCGCCAACCAAACTAAAAACAGTATTTGAGCCCGGGTATACCACCAAATCGAGGGGTTGGGGATTAGGTCTTTCTCTCACCAAAAGAATCATCAACAATTATCATGGTGGTAAAGTGTATGTATTGAAATCGGAACTGGGCAAAGGCGCTACATTTCGTATTTGGTTACTTTCATAAATGGCAGGCATCTATCTACACATTCCGTTTTGCAAAAAGGCTTGTCACTATTGCGATTTTCATTTTTCAACCAATCTCAGCTACAAGCAACAGATGGTCGAGCATATTGTTTTAGAGCTAGAAGCTAGAAAACAAGAAGTATCAGAACCGATATCCAGCATTTATTTTGGTGGAGGTACACCTAGCCTGCTTAAGGCAGATCAATTAGATCAATTACTCCAATCAATCTACACCCAATTTGAGGTGAATGATGCCGTAGAAATTACCTTGGAAGCAAATCCCGATGACATGAACCAACAATCCTTGGTGGAATGGCACAAAGCCGGTGTCAATCGATTAAGTGTAGGCATACAATCGTTTAAGCAAGAAGATTTAGACTGGATGAACAGAGCGCATTCAGCATCGGAAAGCCTTACCTGTATTAAGCTAGCCAAAGAACAGGGATTTGATAGTTTCTCCGTCGATTTGATTTACGGATTGCCCAACATGACGAATGAAGATTGGTTATCGACTCTAGAACAAGCCATGGATTTGGGCGTCAACCATTTGAGTACGTATTGTTTGACCATAGAGCAAAAGACGGCTTTGGCTAAAGATGTAGCACTTGGGAAATTTAAACCCTTGAGTGACGAAAAACAATCGGAACAATTTATCATCCTAAATGAATTTTTAGAGAGGAATGATTGGGAGCATTACGAAATATCGAATAGCTGCAAATCGGGAAATTATGCCAAACACAACACGGCCTATTGGCAAAACAATCAGTACCTAGGTGTTGGACCTTCTGCACATAGTTTTAATGGTGAGAGCCGAAAATGGAACATAGCCAACAACAACAAATACATGAAACTCATTAAAGAAGAGGGGCATGCATTTGAGTTGGAAACACTGACCAAATACGATCAAATAA
The DNA here is from genome assembly GCA_047634195.1 of Flavobacteriales bacterium. Classification (GTDB taxonomy): domain Bacteria; phylum Bacteroidota; class Bacteroidia; order Flavobacteriales_D; family Luteibaculaceae; genus JBLIDJ01. Next base: position 6,340 of record JBLIDJ010000089.1, on the reverse strand, counting down.
ACGAATATATCCTAACAGGGTTAAGAACCAAATGGGGGATGTCTTTGGATACCTTAAAACAACAATGGGGTTTTAAATTTGAAGCACCAGAGCTGAATTTAATTGCAGCATGGTGTATGGATAACCTGATGAAAAAACAAGATAATGTATTAACTTTAACAGCTAAGGGTTGGTTGTATGCCGATAAAATAGCCTCTGATCTTTTTACTATTAATTCATGAAAGCTAGTATAACACTCAAACACAAAAACATAGAGGTTGATTTTTCTAGACCCTTGGATATTTCCATCCCCATGCGGGCGGGTATTGAAAACGTCAATGCATGGTATGTAGATCCTGTGAAAATGACTCCCGTAAAAGGAGAAGGTTTTATTGGTTCTGTTGCTCAAGGCGGTGCTGTCAATTTTAGAGACATTGATTTTAACCCTCATGGAAACGGTACGCACACCGAGTGCGTCGGGCACATTGCTCCTACTGTTTTTTCGGTCAACAAATCGCTGGTCACGTTTTTTTTCGACGCCTTACTTATCACTATCAAACCAACATTTTACGACGGAGAGGAGTTTGGGTATCAAAAAAAAGGAGATTTAATTATTTCTGCAGCAGACATTAAAAAAGCAGTTGGAAACAATACTCCAGAAGCTATTGTCATAAGAACAACACCCAATGTTGCGAGCAAAATAAATGCTCATTATTCCAATACTAACCCTCCTTACCTCGACCATCAAGCTGCTTTATGGTTAAGAGAATTAGGAGTGAAACATTTGCTTATTGACCTGCCTTCTGTCGATAGAGAATACGATGCAGGAAAATTGATGGCTCACCGTGCCTTCTGGAACTTTCCTGAACAACCTAGAATGGACTGCACTATCACCGAACTTATTTATGTTGACAATAGCATTAACGACGGAGCTTACCTTTTGAATTTACAAATGGCAAGTTTCGAAAACGACGCCTCACCAAGTAAACCTGTACTTTACGCATATTAAACTATGGACCAAAATATTCCCCTCGATTTAATAGACATCACCATATTGTCTATCCTTCAAAGACAAGGTAAAACGTCAAACATTGCCTTGTCAAAAGAGATAGGTTTATCTGCAGGACCAACCTTGGAAAGGGTTAAAAAGCTCGAAAAATCGGGTGTTATTCAAGGGTATCATGCCCAATTAAACGGAGAGATGTTGGGTGTTGGTTTTACAGCCTTAATACAATTGAGTTTGGTTTCTCAACTAGAAACATCAATTATCAATTTCAAAACAGCCATCAATCAAATTGACGAGATAACCGAGTGTTATCAAGTAACAGGAAATTTCGACTTTCAACTAAAAGTGATGGTTGCCGACATCCCAGCCTTTGAAGCGCTTATCAGCAAAAAACTAAGCAAAATTGAAGAAATTAGGCAAATGCAAACCATGGTTATTTTATCCAAGATTAAGGACAACAGAGGTATTCCTTTGAATAAAACGGTGTAAGAAAATAGGTTGTCAGGTTTTAATGTTGGTAGGCTTCTGGTTTATTTTTCTAATTCGTTTTTTTTGTAGCTCAAATTTTATTTGGATGAAGCTCATATTATCACCTTTTTGGGCTTTAATTGCAATTTTATTGAGCTACAAACATTTGTAGCTCATTTATTTATTATTTTAAAGCTTATAATCCCGGATCTTTTTGCCGACGTCGGGAAGATGGTGTTAAAATTCAGAGTGTTAAGTTTTCTGTTTTTGCTCAACAACTTTTATTATGCAAGGACACAGAAGCTTAATCAACTATCTTAATTGACTTATATTACTTAGCGTGAACTTAAATTTAAAAATGTATTTTTAGATTATGTAAGTTTAAGGGATAAAAGTTACATGACGATTTCGGAGATATATGTTGCTTATTGTACGAACTTGGAGTAATTGATTTTTAACCCGCATTATGCGTTATAACTTCGTAATGAGGGTTGAATAAGTAATAAAATATAGTGTTTTACTATATTTTAGCATAGCACCGCTATGGTTAAATTAGAAAACACAGCGAAGCGTTATATTTTGCAGCTTATTCAAGACGTAATAGATTTTCTAATGCATAATGCGGGTTTAAGTATAAAATAATGAACAAATGGAAACATCAATAATACATAGCCTAACTAATAATTTCGAATCTCACGCTAATCAAACGACAGATGGGGTTGAATTCTGGATGGCAAGAGATTTACAACACCTTTTAAATTATTCGAAATGGGATAATTTTCAAGCAGTAATCTCTAAGGCAAAAACAGCATGTGAATTGTCTGAACAACAGGTTGTTGACCATTTTGCCGACGTCGGGAAAATGGTGTCGATTGGATCAGGTGCAGAAAAAGAAATTCCTGATATAATGCTTACTAGATACGCCTGTTATTTAGTTGCTCAAAACGGAGATTCTCGAAAAGAAACTATTGCATTTGCTCAACGATATTTTGCGGTACAAACAAGGAAAGCTGAGCTTATAGAACAAAAGATTCTTGAGCATGAACGTGTTCAGGCAAGAGAAAAACTAAAAGCTACTGAAAAAGAATTGTCACTCGTAATTTTTGAGCAAACTGGTGGTAATCAAAATTTCGCAGTAATTAGGAGTAAAGGAGACACCGCTTTGTTTGGAAAAACGACACAACAAATGAAAGATAGATGGGGAATTAAAAATAAGCCTTTAGCTGATTTTATGCCGACCATACTTCTAAAAGCGAAAGATTTTGCGACTGAAATAACAATATTTAATGCGAAAGGAAATAATATGAAAACGGAAAGTCAAATTTCAAACGAACACATCACTAAAACAAATCAGTAAGAGAGACTTTAATCTCACGTGGCATTAAACCTGAAAACTTGCCGCCTGAAGAAGATATTAGTAAAATTGATAGACGTTTAAAAAGTGATGAGAAGAAGAGCTTAAAAAATCCGAAAAAATTAAAATAAAATTTCACCGCAGCTAATTTTCCCACAGCTGTCGCGCTAAATGCTTCAGTATTCAGCGCAGCTAATCTTTTGCGTGAATTAACCACACTCTGTTGCTGAACTGCGCCTTACTGATCGAAGTTGAAGTATTCCAGTCTATTGCAAAACAATAACCTAACCCTCCCCCTTCAAATAGTCAAACACCAGCTTGGCTCGAGCAGCAGGTACTACTTTCACTAGTTCATCTAAAGTTTGCTCTTTTATCCGTTTCACCGATTTAAACGTGCGCATTAAATCCGTAATGGTTTGTTCTCCCACACCTTTTATGCCGGCCAGTTCGCTGGTAATAGCTCCTTTGCTCCGTTTGTTGCGGTGGTGGGTAATCCCAAAACGGTGCGCTTCGTTACGCATAAACTGTATCACCTTCAATGATTCGGAGCGTTTGTCCAAGTAAATCGGAATAGAATCACCTGGGAAATAAATTTCTTCCAATCGCTTGGCTATGCCTATCACGGGCAGCTTACCTCTTATGCCCAATTGCTCCAAAGCTTCCAAAGCAGCTCCTAACTGTCCTTTCCCCCCATCAATCACTAAAAGGTGTGGCAAAGGTTGGTTTTCATCCAATAAGCGTTTATACCTCCTAAAAACAGCTTCGGTCATACTAGCATAATCGTCTGGCCCTTCCACGGTTTTGATATTGAAATGTCGGTAATCTTTTTTGAAAGGTTTTGCATCTCTAAACACTACACAAGCCGAGACAGGATTGGTACCTTGAATGTTGGAGTTGTCGAAACATTCAATGTGCTTGGGTAATTCGGTCAAGCGCAAATCAATTTTCATTTGCTCCAAGATCCGTTTGCTGTGCCTCTCGGGGTCAATCAATCTTTCTTGCTTGTGCTTATCTATCATAAAATACTTGGCGTTTTTTTCAGAAAACTCCAAGAGTTTCTTTTTATCGCCAATTTTAGGTACAATCCATTTCACCGTTTCGGCAGGCAAGCTCAATTTAAAAGGCACCAATACTTCTGCTGAGGTACTCTCAAAACGTTGGCGTAGCTCTACCAATCCAAGTTCCAATAATTCTTGATCTGTTTCTTCTATTTTTTTGCGAAGCTCAAGCGTAAAACTTTGTACAATAGCACCATTTACTACTTTCATGTAGTTTACAAAACCTGTTTTTGTATCAGACACAATGCTTATTACATCAATATTGGTGAGGTAAGGGCTCACTACCGTAGACTTGCTTTGGTAGTTTTCGAGCAAGCCTATTTTGTCCTTGATGAGCTGTGCTTTTTCAAACGCCAAATCTTCGGCATATTTAGTCATCATTTTTTGCAAATACTCCTTCGCCTGATTGGCATTTCCTTTTATCAGGTGTTTTATTTCTTGAATGTACTCTTGGTATTCTTCTTCCTGTTGTTTGTCTTCGCAGGGGCCCATACAATTGCCAATGTGGTACTCGAGGCATACTTTTAGTTTGCCACCCGCTATTTGTTCTTTACTCAATGCATAGTTGCAAGTGCGCAAGGGGAAAAGCTGTTTTATCAAATCGAGCAAAGTGTGCATCATCCTGCCAGAGGTGTATGGCCCAAAATACAAAGACCCATCTTTTACGGGTTGACGCGTGGTGACAACCCTTGGGAAACGCTCGTTTTTAATCACAATCCAAGGGTAGGTTTTGTCATCCTTAAGCATGACATTGTACTTGGGTTGGTATTTTTTTATGAGGTTGTTCTCCAGCAACAAGGCATCTTGCTCAGTCTCCACCACAATAAACTGGATATCGACAATACGCTTAACTAAGATGTCGGTTTTTCGTGACTCATGCTTTTTCTTAACAAAATAAGAACTCACCCTTTTGCGCAAATCTTTGGCCTTACCCACATAGATTATCTCCCCATGTTTGTCATAGTACTGATAAACACCGGGCTGGTGAGGGATGAGTTTTATTTTATCGCTTAATTCCAAGAGCTAATTTTTACGCAAGATTAATTACTTATTTCATCAAAGATAAAATGTCCTTGGCTACTTTTTTGTGCACAGTAGCGGTCATCATTTTTAGTTTCACATAATCTTCATGGAAAAAATAATAACCAAAAGCATCACACTCTTCACCACAGTTTCGAGAACCAGAACCAGAGTCTTTTACTAAAAACCAGGTTACACCTTCTACCTCGTTGTAGCCAACAATATGCATGGCATGGTCGTCGGTGGTTGCGCCATTGTTAAAACGCATGAGTCTTGCCGATTCGTCAATGTATTCGCTAGGAATGTCAAACGTTGGAATAAGCGCTACTTGTTGGCTGGTTTCAAAACCTGCTTCCGACACATCGCCACCAATACCAATGGTGTATCCTTTTTTAAGGCTGTTTTTCAAAGTGCTCATAAACACGTCCAATGGCACATTCATGTAGTCATTACTTTTCCACCAGTTATCAGGTACATCGTACACAGCCTTGGTGTAGTATGCTTCCGACATTAGTGACATAAGGTTTACATAATTGTTTAAATCTAAGCGAAGCACTTGGTGCATGTAGTTTTTTGGAGAATAATTAATCCCTCTTACTTTTACTTTACTTGGGATAGCACCCATGTGGTATTCCAACATGCTTTTCACAGTGTTTACTACTGTTGTTTCATCCCAAGCGTCAGTTGCTTTTACATGATTCAAATAGCTTTTTATTTCAGTAAACATATCAGCATGAGAGTGAAAAGGCTGTTCCGCATTTTTACCCGTGTACATATCATAAGGTACAATGCCATACTTTTTCATCATTCTGGCCACGGCGTTAGTTTCCGAACCTTCACCAAAATGCATGTCGCCTCGTGTTTTCACAAAATATTTTGCGCGCTCTATGTATTCCCAATACACCGTGTACATTTCCGAAAGTTTCACCTCTTTTCCCGTTATTCTTTTTACTTCACTTTCGTAAAACGAAGTAGTAGCGTAACACCAACAAGTATTGGTGTTACCTTGCGAAACGGGGCTATGATGCCACACAGTAGTGTAGTCTTTGGGGCTGGTTGGCAACTGTTTTTCCGATAAATCGATTTTTACCCTATGTACCATTTTGGGTGCATCATCCGATTTTTCTTGAAAATCGGTCACTCCTTTTAGTATCGTATTTTGATAATACCCAGGAGCATATTCTTTTAAGATGGCCTTGTCTTTTTCTTGTGCAGAAAGAGTGGTAACAAGACCTAATGTAAATATAAAAGCAAACTTTTTCACGATAGCTGTTTTTTTGTAGCGAATATAATCAATACCATCTGTTTTGGTTAACTTGCCGCTATGTGGGAAGTGATAATTAATGCAGACGATTTTGGGGCAATGGAAAAGGTAAATGTAGCTATTGATGCGCATTTATCTGAGGGTATTATTTCTTCGGCAAGCATTATTGCCAACGGCAAATTTGTGGAAGA
>JBLIDJ010000088.1:0-10458 GCA_047634195.1 Flavobacteriales bacterium | reverse complement strand
TGTTACAGTACTTCCTACAGCTAGGAATATCATGGCTGAATCATCAGCTATTAGATCGCTATGTTCTGATTTTATTCAAAGACTGAAGAATAAATAGAAAAGCTCAATTCTGTATAAACGCCCTGTTTTGTTGTCGAGGATAGCCTTGAGCTTGTTGAAGTACCTTAGGCCACAGACGCCATTAGGCGTGACCAAGTTACAAATACCACCAAACAGACGAAAGAAGTAATGATCGTGAAAATCTTTTAGTTGGATATGGTGTTGAGAGTTTGCCAGAAGGCACTTCGCTTTTCCAGCCGACGCAGTTAGAAATATCATGGCTGAACAATTGGCTATTGGATCGCTATGTTCAGAGTTTGGTTAAAGTCCGAAGAATATCTAGATAAGGCCCTTTCTGTATATACGTCCTGTCTTTTAGTCGAGATTAGTCTTGAATTTATCGAAGGAAACCGAGGGTTTTCGAACTAGTTAGGAGTCTTAAAAGTGTGCTTGTCTCAGATTATTTTCGGTAGTGCATTCAAAAATTGTTGACTTGTATGGTAGTATGTATTATAAAAATACAACAATTGTTTCGTGAGTTAAAAAGCCTAAAACATATAGAATTTAGTAACCATGATTAATTTTTTCTTCTATGTGTTATAAAATTTTAAACCGTGATGAATTGTTATTTCTAGGTAAACAAAAAATCTAAAGTAACAGGAGAGAGAACTAATGAATTTAAATTCTATTAAAAAGACAATTCTGGCAGCTACAATATGTGCTGTATTTACAGCAGGCTCTGCTTTGGCAGGAACGGTGACTTTAAAGCTTGGACATTTGAGTAATGAAGAAACAACATGGCATAAAGCAGCTGTTAAGTTTGGTGAGGAAGTAGAGAGTCTGAGTGATGGGCGCATTGTTGTTAAAGTTTACCCGAACTCATCGTTGGGTAAAGAAATGGACCTTATATCAGGTATGCAGCTCGGAACTGTTGACATGACTATCACGGGTGAAAGTTTACAGAATTGGGCACCTAAAGCGGCATTATTAGCAGTTCCCTATGCATACAAGACAATTGAGCATATGGATTCTGTTGCCAGTGGCGAAATTGGCGACATGATCGAAGCTCAAATTATTGAAAAAGCAAAGGTTCGACCCCTTGCATATTTTGCACGTGGTCCTAGAAACTTAACATCAAATCGTCCTATTAAAAGCCCATCAGATTTAAACGGTTTGCAAGTGCGTGTTCCTAATGTACCTCTTTTTGTCGATGTATGGGACAGTCTCGGAGCGAAACCAACACCAATGGCATTTTCTGAGGTGTTTACATCGTTGCAAAGCAATGTCATTGATGCTCAGGAAAATCCTTTGGCCTTAATAAAATCGGCAAGCTTTTTTGAAGTCCAAAAGTTTGTCAATAAGACCGAACATGTTCGCTCTTGGATTTATCTAGCAATTTCAGAAAAGACATGGTCTAAATTATCTGCAACTGATAAGGCGGCCGTCACTGAAGCTGGTGAACGCGCACAAGCTTATGAGCGTATGTTGTTCTTGGAGGAATCGGATAAGCTTGTAGCCGAACTTGAAGAAAAAGGTATGACTTTTGTTGAAGTTGATGGAGAATCTTTTGCAAGCCAAGCGAAAGATGCAGTACTTAATAATGTGAATGAGGAAATCATGCCGATTGTAAAAGCTTTGTTCAAAAATTAATTGTTTTCTTAAAGTACCCTCGAGTTTTAGTGTTATTAATAGCATGAAACTTGAGGTGTTTTTAATATCACTTATTTACCAAAGAACGGGGGGGGCATGATGTTTTTTAAGCAGCGTTTATTTGTTGAGCATATTTCTAAATTCTTAATTTTTGTGTCTTTTTGTGTTTTGATCTTTGCGGTGCTTGTTCAAGTTGCCGGTCGTTTTCAATTTTTCCATTCTCCTGTATGGACTGAAGAGCTTGCTCGTTTTTCCCTTTTATATCTTGTTGCATTTGGTGTAGGGCTTTCTTTGCTTCGAGGAGAGTTAGTTAATGTAGATATAATTTTTTCTTATCTACCAAGTTTTATTGCGCGCCCGCTGCGTTTAATTTCATCTTTTTTAACATTTTTTATTTGTGTTATTTTAATCGGTCCCGCGATTGATTTTACTGTCATCGGCGAACTTCAAACAACTCCTACACTTGGTTGGCGCAAGGATTTTATTCATGCAAGTGTGCTCGTTTTATTTGTTCTTTTATTATTTTTTTCCTTAGTTCAAGCTATTGACATAATAAAAGGACACGACAGTAATCGATCTAAAAAAATAGGGGCGGATGAAGAATGAGTCTCGCTATATTGCTTGGTGTTTTTTTGATTGGGTTGATAATTGGTCTTCCAATCGCAATGACTCTAGCCTTATCGTCTATCAGTTATTTATTATTTGTTGATATCCCTATTGTTGTAATTCCTCAGAAAGTGTTTGCAGGAATTGACGTTTTTGTACTCATGGCAATACCAGGATTTATACTTGTTGGTAATTTGATGAATGTTGGCGGAATTACCCAAAGAATCGTTCGTTTTGCCAATGCTCTGGTCGGCTGGATTAGGGGTGGACTTGGGTTAACAAATGTTGCTGCCTCAATGCTGTTTGGCGGCATTTCAGGAACAGCCGTTGCCGATGCAGCATCAATTGGTAGTGTCATGATCCCAGGTATGAAAAAAGCAGGGTATCCAGCAGATTTTTCAGCAGCCGTGACTGCTGCATCATCAACGGTAGGTCCTATAATTCCACCAAGTTTACCAATGATCATTGTGGGCTCTCTTTCTGGTGTATCTGTTGGAAAAATGTTCATTGCCGGCGCGATACCAGGAATTTTATTAGGTCTTGCAATGATGATTACAACTTACATCATTGCTGTTCGTAAGGGGTTTGGATTCCAGAAATGGCAAGGGTTTGGTGAATTAGTCAGTTCTTTTTTGGGTGCTTTTTGGGCGCTGGCAATGACAGCCCTCATATTAGCTGGTCTTTTAGGGGGAGTAATTACACCAACTGAAACTGCAGTGGTAGCCTCTGTGTATGCCTGCATAATTGGTGTCTTTTTTTACAAAGAACTTACTCTAAGAGCTATTCCTAAAATCGTCATTGATAGCGCGATTTCTTCAGCCGCTATTCTTTCGCTAGTTGGATTTGCAAATGTGTTCGGATGGATATTGGTTTCTGAAGATATTCCTCAAATGATTGTAGAAAATATTCTTGCTGTCACTGACAATAAATACGTAATTATTTTACTTATAAATATTTTACTTTTATTTGTTGGCATGTTTATGGAAACAATAGCGGCTTTGATTATATTGTTTGTCCCTTTATTAGCACTTGCAGTAGGTGTCGGGATTGACCCTTTGCATTTTGCTACTTTGGCAGTGTTAAACTTAATGATTGGACTTACGACTCCTCCAATGGGTGTTTGTTTATTTATTTGTGCAAATATAGCAAAAATACCGTTTACTTCCGTAGTAAGAGCAATAACTCCATTTTTGATATCAAATATTATAGTTCTTCTATTGGTTTCTTATATTCCAGAATTATCAACATGGCTTCCATCTGTATTGATTAAATAGGATCGTATTATGAAAAATAGAGTTTGCCGATTATATGGTCAAAATGATTTACGCGTTGAAAATGAAAATGTACTTAAGCCCGGTCTTGAAGAAGTGCTGGTGAAGGTTGCCTTTGGTGGTATATGTGGTTCTGATATGCATTATTTTCATCACGGTGGTATTGGTGAAATTCGCGTACAAGAACCGATCATTCTTGGGCATGAATTTTCCGGTGCAGTTTTTGCTGTTGGTGAAGATGTAATACATGTTCAGGTTGGTGAGCATGTCGCAATTAACCCTAGCCGTTCTTGTGGATCGTGCTCATTTTGTGCTGAAGGGCTAAATAACCATTGTTTAACTATGCGATTTTCTGGCTCAGCTATGTATTTTCCGCATGAACAGGGTGGGTTCAGAGATTTCATTGTTGTTCATCAAAGCCAATGTATAGTTGTTGACAAAAAAATCCCGTTGTCTGAGATTGCCTGCTCTGAACCGTTATCAGTTGGTTTGCACGCACTTAATCAGGCCGGTGGAGTCCATGGAAAAAAAGTATTGGTTTCCGGGGTCGGTCCAATCGGATCATTGTGCGTAGCAGCCGTAAAAAATGCAGGGGCATCAGAAGTCGTAGCGATAGATATTAACGACACGCGATTGAAAATTGCTAAAAAAATGGGGGCTGATAGAGTTCTAAACGCAACAAGCGATTCAAATTATTTAAAACAATATGCTGAAAATAAAGGATATTTTGACCTGTCGTTTGAATGCTCAGGTGCTAGCGTTGCGATTGAAACAGCACTGCGAGTAATAAGGCCACAAGGAACGATTGTTCAAGTTGGAGTATCAGGGCGAGCAGAAATCCCATTAGGAATGATCGTAGGCAAAGAGATTAATTTTGTTGGTAGCCATCGGTTTCATTCAGAATTTCTTGAAGCAGCGAAACTTATTAGCAGAGGTGAAATTGATGTTTCTCCGATTTTAACGAGCTTTTATCTTCCTGAAAACGCTCTTGAAGCTATTCGTGTCGCCAGTGAAGGTGCGGATAACGTCAAAGTCCAGCTGTCATTTTAAACTAAAAAGCTGTGTAATTTGTAGTGGTCGCTTAATGCAAGCTTTCACAAAAAAATAGCACTGTTTAATTACTATGGATGAAATAACCATGAAACAAGCATGGCGTTGGTTTGGCCCAGTTGATAAAGTATCTATTGATCAGATTTTGCAAGTAGGTGCAACAGATGTTGTATCCGCACTACACCATGTTCCAACCGGTGCGGTATGGTCTGTTGAGGATATAGCAAAGCGAAAAGAAGAAGTTTCTACGATGACAGATGGCTCTCCTTCTGGCTTGTGTTGGAGCGTGATAGAAAGCCTACCTGTTTCCGAGAGCATAAAAAAACAAGATGGCCCATGGCGTGAGCACATTGAGAATTATAAACAGAGTCTTAAAAACTTAGCCGAGCTAGGTATAACGATTGTCTGCTATAACTTTATGCCTGTTTTAGATTGGACGCGTACTGATCTTGCTTGGCAACTGCCGAATGGTGGTACGACCATGAGGTTTGATGTCATTGATTTTGCGGCGTTTGATATCCATATTCTGGCTCGTAATGGGGCTATTGCAAGTTATTCCTTGGAAATTATTGAGGCCGCACGTGATCGTTTTTCCTCAATGGATCAGGCGTGTAAAAACAAATTAGCCGAAAACGTTTCTTGCGGACTGCCTGGAGCAGCAGAACGTATGTCTATTGAAGATGTTCGAAACTATCTTGCACAATATGATGATATAACAACTGATAAGTTACGTGAGCATTTTGTCCACTTTTTAGAAGAAGTTATTCCTGTCGCTGAAGAGGTTGGAGTAAACTTATGCTGTCATCCTGATGACCCTCCATTCCCTTTACTTGGTCTCCCACGAATCATGTCAACAGAGAAAGATTATCGTTATATACTCGACGCAGTTGACTCTCGTGCAAACGGAGTGACGTTGTGTGCCGGTTCTTTAGGTGCACGAGCAGATAACGATCTTCCAGGCATGATTGATCGTTTAGGCGATCGTATACATTTTCTCCATTTACGAAATGTCAGAAGAGACTCAAGCAGCGTCCCGACGACGTTTTACGAAGCAGAACATCTAAATGGGGATAATGACATTGTTGCAATGATGGCGGCGCTGATAAGACAAGAAAAAAAACGTAAGGAAGAAGGCCGCGAAGACTGGAATATTCCGGTTAGACCTGATCATGGTCAAAATATTCTTTACGACTTATCTCATGATGGACAGCCAGGTTACCCCTTAGTAGGCCGACTAAAAGGTTTAGCTGAATTACGTGGAGTTTATGCTGCTTTATCAAGTTTAATGCATAATGGTTAAGTGTTATGACTCAATCTAGATTAACGTCAGTCTCGTTTGTTACGAGTAAGGCACAGATGCCACAGTATGATTTAACTCATCACAAAGTTGGAATTATGCATATCGGTGTAGGTGCCTTTCATAGGTCTCATCAAGCTGTTTATACTGATGATGCGTTGGCTAAGACTGGAGGAGATTGGCGAATTTTAGGTGTCAGCATGAGAAGTAAAAAGAGTGCGGATGCTTTAAATCCACAAAATGGTCTTTATTGCGTGGTTGAAAGAAGCGCTCAGGGTGATCATGCGAGGGTTATTGGCAGTATTGAAAAAGTATTAACACTTTTTGAGGAACGAGAAGAAATTTTTTCTGTTTTAATTTCCCCAAAAATCAAAATAGTAAGTCTTACTGTTACTGAAAAAGCATATTGCTTGGACCGAAAAAATGGTGGGGTCAATATGAATGATCCAATTATAGTTCAAGATTTACGAACCCCAAAACAACCTGAAAGCGTAATAGGTTTACTCTGTGAAGGTTTGCGTCTCAGGAAAGAAAAAGGCATTGAACCTTATACCGTTTTATCTTGCGATAACTTATCTTCGAATGGGCAGCAGGTGAAATTAGCTGTGGTTAGTTATAGTAAAAATATTTCCTTAGACCTTTCCAAGTGGATTGATAAAAATGTCATGTTTCCTTGTACGATGGTTGATCGGATTACGCCTGCTTCAAACGCAGGCACGTATGAAGACGCTGCCCACTTAATTGGTTTTAAAGATTTAGGGGCAGTTGAAACTGAAGTATTCAAACAATGGGTTATAGAGGACTGCTTTTCATCTGGTCGTCCCGACTGGGATGCTGGTGGCGCCATGTTTGTAGATGATGTGGTTCCCTATGAATTAATGAAGTTAAGAATGTTAAATGGAAGCCATTCTTTGATCGCATATCTTGGAGTTTTGTTAGGTCATAAATTTGTACGTGATGTAATGAATCAGCCAATGTTAAGAATGCTTGTGATTCGTCATTTGCAAGCAGCAATGAAAACGCTTAATTCTGTGAACCAGATCGATTTTATTCAATATTCAGATGAGTTAATCGAACGTTTTTCGGATCTCTCTTTAGCCCATGAAACAAAACAAATTGCGATGGATGGGTCCGAAAAAATTCCACAACGCATTATAGAACCTGCTATCCATGCTTTAGATAACAAACAAGATTTTCGTACTTTTGCCTTTACGACTGCCCTTTGGATGCGTTATATACTTGAGTATAGTGATAATGGAAGTACTTATACTGTTGAAGACCCTCGGATCGAAAAAATCCGATTCGCTCTTAAAAATATAGAAAAAAAAGGTAAGGATATTTCTTTAGCTCTTCATACATTAGACAATGTATTTCCAAATATTATTTTTCAAAACAAAAAGTGGATGTCAACAGTTGCAGAAATTCTTTCTGCTATGTTGGAAAAAGGAGTTGAAACGGTAGTGAAAGAAGAAGCCTTTTAACATAGATACTTAATCAATAAAATAATCAGGGTGGAGGCGGATTATTTCAGGTAGTACCAAGCTTAGTTCTGAAAGATGTTCTTTGAGTATGATTTCAGCAGCGGTTAAATTTTTATCTTTTACAGCCTGAGCTATCATTGTATGTTGTTTTACCAAGTGAGCCATTGTATCTGTTTGCGGTAAGCTTAAAAATCGAACTCGGTCCAGCCTTGATTTTTGTTGCTCAACTATATGCCATGCATGTTCATGACCAATCTCAGTCGCAAAACACTGATGAAAAGCATCGTCATATTTATGGAACATTTCCATATCATTAACTTTCGAAGCTTCTCGTTGTTTTTCTAGTAGATTATCTATTTTTTCGAAGAAAGAATTGTCAGCTACTTCAATAGCTTTTTTAATTATTGCTAATTCAATCGCTTCGCGAATAAAACGTGCATCTCCAATCAATTTTACGGAAATTTTAACTACATATGTACCTCGTTGAGGAAGGACTTCTACTAAACCATTTTGGTTGAGTTTAATAAAAGTTTCACGCACTGGCTGCCTGCTGACTCCCAATTTTTGAGAGATTTCTGTTTCAGATAGTCTCTGCCCTGGCAACATTTTCATGGTGTTAATCGCTACAAGTAGCTGATCATATATTTGGGGGGTTATAGCATTTTTTTGATTTAATTTTGAATACACTTCAAAAAACCCTTTCATTTAAAAACAAGATAAATAATAAAGTAAGTCTATATTTCTACTATAACAGTCAATTTATCACTGCTATGGTCGCGCAAGGTGACAACCTAATATGGACAGTTAGTTAAAAATTAACATCTATTTCAAATACCCAGCATCAGTTAGCGTTAGAAAGTTAACTCGTTCATCTACAATCTCTCCATGATCACTGACTTTACAGGGCTTAACGCCACCAAATTAGGCGGTATTGACACCCATTGTTCAAATGATTGAGTATTGATATGGATTTTTGGAGATCAAGACAACCATTGGCAATTTCAAGCTTTCGAGCCAGGCGAACATTGGCTTTTTTAAGCTGTTCAAAATGGCGTTGCTCTGGAGCCGTTTTTTGTAACTCAGGAATCCCACCATTTGCTCATTCACGCAGCCACACCGAAAGCTGATTGCTATATAATTTCTTTTTTAGTAACAATGCCCCAGCTCAAGATGCTTACAGGCTTCTGCCCGAACATGAGCTTTATTTTATACTAAACAGTATAAATGCGTCTTGTATGTTTTCCCAAGACTTGATCGAGCTTTACTTGTGTTTATGGTTTACTACTTGAAACTTTCGGCATTACTTTGATTCTTCAACAGCCCGTCTGATTTATACATTATCCCAAACAGCAAGCGTATAAGTTTAGGTTGATCTTCGGGGGTAAAAGTAAGTTAATTTCTGGTATGGTAGTATAATACATCATTTTATATCATGAGTCTTAAATCCAGATAATTTGTTTTAAATATACCCAGATAAATCATCTAAAAGGGCCCTTAAAAGTATGGTAGTTAGTTAGGAGTTATTTTTATGATAAAAAATAAAGAGACGTTTATGTTTGTAAGTGACTCAAAAAATATTGCTTGTATTGGTGAGTGTATGATTGAAATTTCTCATCAGTCAAATAAATTTGACTTCGTCAAATTAGGTTTTGGAGGCGATACGCTCAACACTGCCATCTACCTAAGCCGTTTACTCAGAGCGACCAAAAATGATGTCGGTTTTGTGACATTACTGGGGAGCGATCCTTATGCAAAAAACATGCTAGATACATGGCAGGCTGAAGGCATTAATTGTGATTTTGTTGAACATCTAGAAGGCAGAGAGACTGGTCTGTACTCCATTCATTTAGATGCAGTTGGTGAACGAGTTTTCTATTATTGGAGGTCTCAAGCGCCCGCACGAGAGTTATTTGAAGGTGATATAGGTGCAAAAAGAATCGAACGCTTATATGAAAAAGATGTGCTTTATTTTTCTGGTATCACTTTAGCTGTGCTGTATCAGGAGGGACGCAAACGGTTGTTGAAGTTAGCACAATATTTTAAGTCTGAAGGAAAGGCTGTTATTTTTGATACCAATTATCGACCTAGGCTTTGGCAAGGTGAAGATGCTGAGTATTTCAATAGAGCAGCTATGGAATCCTCTACAATGCTATTACCTTCACTAGAAGACATCACAGGTATTTTTGGTAACGATCAAGTTGATTGGAGAGAATTTTTGGAGAGCCTTCAAATTCCTGAGATTGTTTTTAAACAAGGCGGCAAGCCATTACTAATTTTTCATGATGGTGGTTGGATTGAGCAACACTTAGATAAGATTCAAAAGCCTATTGATACGACTGCTGCAGGAGACTCCTTTAATGCGGGCTATATTGCAGCAAGGTTGCAAGGTAAAACTCCTGTCCACGCCAGCCTACTAGCACATAATTTAGCCTGTGAAGTGATCTCCTATCCAGGGGCTATTATCCCTAAACAATGATCAATTTCTGCGTTTTAAATCATGGAACTAAGAACATATTTACCACTGCGGCAGGTACATACTTGCACTTCCAACTATATTGAAATCCGCCAAGTAAAGAAGATAGTCATAATGGAAAATTGACAACAAAATTAGGGGCTGACATTACAGTCCTCATAGAAGGCCTGATAAACCAAAGGACCATCGGGCGTGACCAAGTTACAAATACCACCAAACAGACGAAAACAACTAAAAAGAAACAACTACATATGACATGCCTTTCTAAAGCCACCTAATCTACTACCGAAAAAAACCGTCGGTTTCAGAAAATAAATAACGATTTTCGGTTAAAAGTGGAATTTAACCTAAAAAGCCGTTTTCCAAGTATAGCTGCCCGTAAACGCTAGAAGCATTCTTAATTATGGGTTGGTTATTGCGAGTCAGGCGGTCTTTTGTAGGGCTCGTCGCTTTTTAGCGAATCGTGAGGCGTAAAGCTTTTCAAATTGCTGGCTTTGTTGCAGCCATTGTTGACGGTTTATTGATAGCCTTTCTAGTATCGGAGGTAGGTTTATGGGAATGGCGCCTCGTTTATTGGTTCGAATCATTCGG
>JBLIDJ010000087.1:0-10525 GCA_047634195.1 Flavobacteriales bacterium | reverse complement strand
GTGTAGCTGGGTAAAAAGTGTTTGGTAAAAATTAGACTTAGAAAACGCGTTTTTTTGTTCAAAAAGTGCTTTCCTAAACTTACGGGTGTAAAGTTCAGTGAGGTCGAACGAGTATTGGCCTATAGCTACAAGTTGGTTGGCGAGGGTGGAATCTGGGGCAATAATTACCGCTGCGTTTTTGTTGAAAGTAGCCTTGGCTTTGCTATTGAGGTTTTTGGTAAACATAAACTCAATGGAACTCATTTGAAAATGAAAATCGATGCGTGCCCCCGGATAAATAGAATAGCTGGTCAATGCTGGGTTTATTTCCGATTCGGGCGATTGAAAATCGGCTAATGTAAGCTGATACGTTGGAGACCAAGTAACAATAGATTGTGAAAAACTAATTGCAACAATAAAAGCGAAAAGAAAGGTGAAACTTGTTTTCATAAGCTAGTTGGAATTTGAGCTTGCTAGACGCTCAAAAGGTAAAGAATACAGGGCATTATTAGTAGGATAGGGATAAACAGTTAGTTTTTTAAAATAACAAACCAATCCCATTCTTTGGGGTCACCATCGCCAACACTAGGAGTGTATAAAAATAAATGTATGTTACTTTCAGTGTTTACACTTCGATAGTTTGATACCTTTTCTAAGTTATCGATTGCATTCCAAATTTGGGCGTAGGCTATTGTGTCAGGATAATAGGCAAGCTCGTCGTACATGACGGGTGCAAACACACTGTCTGCAGGTTGTGGCAAATTGTTAGGAAGCGTGATAAACGTATTTGCTGAATCAATAGAAGTTGGGTAGGTCATGCTGCCAGTTCCCATCCAAAAGATGGTACCGTCAAATATTTTTTCTTGCAGTTCTTCATAGTACAATTGTACCGATCCAAAATCTCCGGGTGCTTGATAAGTAGAAGAAATGGTAAAACTGTCAGCGGGTGAAAATGCTAGTTCTGTGCCTCCTTCAAAAGTATTGCTTGTATAATCAACTTGTAGTAACAAAACCTTATTTGCTACTACGGTTTCTTTTTCGATTATTTGTTCATCGCTTTTTGAGCAAAAAATCATTAGGCCCATTATCAGGCTACTTAATAGTAATTTTTTCATGGCATTATTTTTTTAAATTATCTCCTAAATTCATTATAAGGCAAACCATCACATTTTATTGGGTGATTTGTAGAAACCTTGTAAACAAGGAGTTAAATGAGTGTGTGCTTGTAATCTCAAAGGTAAAGAATATTTTTAAAAGCCAGAATTATACTTTTCACCGAACCTTTTTAAAACAATTCTGCACCACTTTATCCAAAAAAATGGCGGTAGAAGTGCATGCAAAATCTAATGGTTGTGATAAGTCAGCAAACAATGGGGAACCTCCACCCAAAAGGGTAGGTGTGGTTGTTATGGTCATTTCATCAATAAGGTCTTCTTTCAAAAACCCTTGGATGGTAAGCCCACCATCAACGTAAAGTCTGTTATGTCCTTGTTCGTTAATCTGCCTTAGTATTTCTGTCAAGCTACCTTTTACTAAAGTAACATGCGCTTGATATTGCTCTGGAACGCATGCTAGGCTGTTGCTCAGTACAAAAAGGGTTTTTGGTACGGCCATTCCATTCGAAACCATAGGCGGTTTCAAACGTAGTTCGCCCCATAACAATCGCATCTATTTCTTCCATAAACGCTCCATTCCCCATATCTATGTTGTCGGAGTTGGCAATGGCTTGCAGCCAGTCTATTCCACCGTTTTTGTCGGCTATGTATCCGTCTAAGCTGGCAGCTATAAAAACCTTGTTTATTTTTTTTTCATTGTTTGAAATGCATTTTCATGCCTTCATGAGATGACACAAAACCTAAACCGGAGTAAAATTTTATTGCGTCGGGTCTTTTTTTGTCTGTCGTCAATTGTAGCACATGTGCTTTTCGCTCTTTGGCTCGTGCTATAGCCCACAAAAACATTGTTTTCTCTATGCCCAAGCCTCTATGGTCTTTTCTTATTCGCACTGCCTCTATTTGGGCTCTCACGCCACCACGGTAAGTAAGGTAGGGGATAAACGTTAGTTGAAAAGTACCTATGACTTCCGAGGCTTTATTTTCTACCACCATCAGTTCTTGATTCTTATCGGATGTTATTTGCTCAAAGGCACTTAGGTATTCTTCGGGTAAAGGCTCAGTGAAATTTTCTCTTTTTTCTCCCAACTCATCATCAGCCAACATGGCCACAATACTCAAAACATCCGCTAGGGTGGCTTTTCTAATTGTCATAGTCGTAAGTGTTTTATGCGGAAATGTTAATCTTAAACAGCAAGAAGAGCATAGTGAGGCCTACTCAAACTTAATTTTAGAAATAAAATACACTTCCCTTTTTCGTTTCGTTTTTCTATTGCTGTCTTTGTTTATAATTTTTTGCTTGCCATAGGCTATGAAATAATTGTCGTACCAAAAATCTATCGCCGACAAGGTGTATTTTGTTTTGTCTTCTTTGTTGGGTGTTTTAATTTCATCTGACTGATTTTCCTGAATTACCGTCCCATCGAAGTCAAAAGATTTAGCGGTTATTTTATTGTGACTGGCAAACACCAGTTTAAGGGAGTTTTGATTTTTTTCTGCGATAGAGATAAGGTTTCTCACCGAATAAGGTTTGTACGACGACCACATATCAAAGGTTTGATCCCACACTAAGCTTCCTGCCTTGTCGAACTTGCCTAGCATGGCATGGGTATATTGAAACCCATCGAACACAAGTCTAGTTTGGGTAGATGTACTTGCAACACCATTAGAGGTAGGCGTGGTGGTGTAAGTTACCGTTCTGTAGGTAGGATAGTATGCTTCTCCTAAAAACAAATAACCGTCGTCGAGGGGTGTTACTTCATGTGCTGCAATTTTGTAGCTAAGACTATAGTCTTTTCCTTTTTTTTCTTTTCGTTTCTTTTTCTTTTCAATTTTTTCTTGTTTTTTTTCAGGCAAATAAGAAAGGAAGTTTTTTAAATCAAGGTAGTTGTAGAATTTGATATAATCTACTTTCCCTTTTTTGGCTTGACAGAAAAAGATGCCTTCAGACGAATAGGCGTTATTCGTAGCGTATGTACCTGTGTAAATATAGGTGTCATCGGCAACCTTGGAGCACGAGATGTCTACTAGGTTTTTGTCTATTCCTTTTGTTAAGTTAAATATTTCTTTTTTTTCGCCATTAGCGTTAAAGCTAACTACATACACATCACTTTTTTTCTTTTCAACTTCGGCAGACACATACATAAACAATTCATTGGTTCCTTTCAAAAGTTGAAAGTCCTTCAGTCTTGTTTTTTTAGAGGAAACATTATCTATGAGAATTGGTATGGTTTTGTGTTCTCCTGTTTTCCAATTAACAGAGACTATCAAGGGTGAATTTTTAATATAAACCTCTAAAAAAACATAATCGCCCAAAACTGACATGCTAAAAACCGTGGCTTTTCTGGGCAACAATCCAGTAACGGTGGCAACTTCTAAGTTGGATGCTTCTATCGTGATTAATGAGTAATTACCTTTGCGATCTTTATAAAATGAATGAGTTCTATGTTCATCGGTATAGGACGCTTCAAAAGTCAGCTTTTTGCCAAGAAGTATTTTTTTAGTCTCCGTTGCTTGAAGATTCACATCATATTTATCGTACTTCCATTCAATTTCTTTACCACTAGACTTACTGTTTTTGGCAGACAGAATAAAACCATGGCTGCCAAAAGAAATGATTTTTTCGTTTTCGTAGCCGTCTTTCAATTCAAGCTCTATCCTTTCTTCGTAGGATATTTGTGATTTTACGGTGGTACAAACAAGAAGTAAGGAGCTTAAGAATAAGATTGATTTTTTCATGCTTAGTGGTTGAGCTGGCTGAGCGTAGAAATATACCACATATACCGTAAAAAAACACTTAAATTACTTAGCGTTAAAAAAAACAATAACTTATTTTGATAAGCACTATTTGCTGATTGTTTTAATGACAACCCTCAAGTCATCCATAAAAATGGGATGCTCGCCCGTATTCCAAACATATATTTTGAGATTTCCGCTGGCTTGTTTTTGCTTCTATATTTGATGACTCACCAAAGAATATGACCAGTAATTAGTGTTTTTTAAAGGATTTCCTTCCCAAAAATCTTCTTTTGCATTAGTAGATGTAATAACCAACTTACCTGTTGACAATGCATTTAAGGTTTGAGCACTGACCATGATATCTAGGGCATCAACACTTTTAGGGAGGTTTTTGCATATAGAGTCCAACGAATAGGAAAGCCAACAGGAATAACCCTTTCCGGCGATTACATTTGATTGATATTCGGAATAAAAAAATTGAGTTGACAGCTCACACTGTTTTTCATTTTTTGCTTTGGGTAATCAAATGTAAATAAGTCGTCAACAATAACGGAATCTTGTTTTTTTACGTCTTGTTTTAAAAATAAGCTGTTTGCCATATTTTGCTGTAACGTATTGTTAGTTTTTACGTGTATACGCTCTATTTGCAGCGTGATTGCTTTTGAAACAAATAAATCATTTGAATTTCGTAATCTCACCTTCACAACTTTTTGTTCGATGGTGTTTTTTTGTGGATGCAATATGAATGGGTGACACCATAAACCATCGTTGGCAGTAGCAGGTATGTGTCGATAGGTAAGCATATGGCCATCTTCAAACTGATAGTCAATTTGATAATGCCTATGAAGTAGTTCATAAGGAGAGAGCCGTCGCCTTGAAAGACGATGAGTCCAAACATAAAGGTAACAAGAAGGGTTAATCCAATTTGTTTCAGAATTGTAGAAAGACTGCGAGGAGCTTGTGCGTATTGTAGGAGGGAGGCAGTAGCTATGATAGAAAATGAGGTGATACCAATTGATGATTTGATAAACAATCCTAAAGCTGCCAAAAACACCGCTGAGGTGAACAGCACAAAATTTGGTTTTTTTAAATTGAGTAAAAGCAATATAAAGCAACTCCCAATAAGGAGAATGTCAATGCTAGCGAACAAACAAGCAAGGTACATCATGGCCAAAGAAAGAACCGTTTTTTTGCCTCGAATGAGTTTATTCAAAAATAGCATTAGGTAGATAAAACCAATTTTCAAGGCATTGAAAACGAGGATTGACAGCAAGAGATTGTACCCTTCAGTAGTAGGCATTTTTAAGAAACCTAAAGGCCCTATGGGGTATATGAGTTTGATGAGCTGTTGTTACTGATTGGCAAATAAGTGATTTAGTCCCCATACATAAGAAGGGTCAAGTCCGATGCCAAAATCGGGACTAATTTTTGGGAACGTGAATAGCAATAAGACAGCAACCAATATTAAATCTTTGAAGAAAATTGAAGGTGATGTCAAAAGGAATTATTTAGTTGGTTTTAATGCCACGTTGAAAAGTGTTGATTTTTTGAATGATAAGATAAGTATATATGAACAGTGAAAAAGGTTAAAACCTCAATCCAATTCCGAACTGTGATTTCCATTGAAAATCATCATCATGTTTAATGAATAATGGTTTTGACCAAATTGAAAATGAGAGATACAGTTTTTTTAAATTGAATCGAACAAAACCATTGATAGGAAATTTTTGATCTGCTATTAAAGCGTATTTCAATTCACCAGAAGCATTGTTGGGTACATACGTTCCTTCGTGCGTTATGTGTGTTTTGAAAGCGTAATTTATGCCCGTACCCATATCAATAGAGGGTTGGTAGTATGTTTTGCCCAAAAACAAGCGGATAAACACATGAGCATGTATGAGGTTGGTACTGGTAATGGCCTTGTCGCTATAAAACGTGTTACCCAAACTATCATTAGTTGTTTGGCCGTAATACAGACGACTGTAGGCGAGTTGGTACCCAAAACCTAATCGTTTGCTTAATGCGACTTGATTAACCAAGGCAAGGTGAAAACCGCCTGTGTTCCAAAACAAACTCTGGTGTTGGTTTATATTGGCAATGGGCAAAATATAACCCATGTGAAGGCTTAAGCTTTTTGCGGCATATTTGGTTCCAACAGGTTCTTGCAAAGGCAAACTTACTTTTTCGGAAACGCTTGTTTTTTGAGCAGCTACATTATTTGATACGCCAACATAGCAGCAAATCAGTAAACAAATGTTAAGGCAACGATATAATCTCATAATTTCCTTTATAAAATAATTTCAATTTTCCCTTAGTAGGAAGTTCTGGTAAATAAATACTGGTGGTAGGATCAGTCAAATGATACGTGTAGTAATACGTCAGTTTTCCGCTGTCATCATTCACCGATACGTATAGCGCATCGCTTTTATTGACGTTGGCATAAAACCCAGGTTTAATACCTGTTTCCTGTCTCGATACGCGCAATTCGTTTTCATCTAATCGATAGTGTGGCTTATCGCCTTTTTTTGAATAAAAAACTTGAGGAACACCATATCCAACAGCATAATCAAAGTAAGGTGCCAAATGACCTTTTGATTCTAAAAAAGCCTTGAGTTGCATGTTGGTAAATTCTGGGTGTTGTTGCCATACACAAGCAGCCAAACCGCTAATCAAAGGGGTGGCAAAAGAAGTGCCGTACATATGAGCGTAGCCTCCATTTGGTTTTGCACAAACGGCATACCCTGCGGCACTTACATTGGGCTTTAGTTGGCCTACATTGTTCGGTCCGTAAGACGAAAAACTGATGTGAGAATTGGTGAAAGGGTCGATGCCTCCAACAGAAAGTACGCTATCTGCATCGGCAGGAGTGCTGATATAATGCCATCCATTATCGCCATCATTTCCCATGGCATTGACCACCAATATTCCTTTTTTGGATGCCATGGTGGCTGCTCTTGCCACCAAGGAGGTTTTTCCATCCATGTCGCTAGGCAAGTAACGATGATAGGTGTACCCCAACGATGAACTGATGATGTTGGCTCCTTGGGTGTCGGCCCATTCTGCCGCAGCAAGCCAGTAAGCTTCTTCTGCTGCAGGTTCTCTATTGTTATGTTCGGTGCGAGCCAGTAAAAATTCAGCATCACTTGCTAAGCCTGTTCGTTGCTCTCCAAAATACCCAGCAATACAAGAAAGAACAGAAGTGCCATGACTTCCTCCTGTTGTTTTACCTTCTTTGTTTCGGATAAAATCTTTTGCTTTTATCATTTTTCCTTTTGCGTATAAATGCTGAAAGGCTATGTGATTTTCTACCCCGTTAAAACCAACATCAAATACTGCTATCCTAATTCCTTGGCCAGTAAAACCGCGATTAAATAAAGAATCTCCTTGCAAACTATTGGTTTGATACTGGGCAAGGGCCGTCGTTGGATTTTGGTTTGTTTCTATGGTAGACGCTGTTTGCGAATTCAACTTAGGTGTATAAATAGTCACATGTTTTACTTTTTTAGGAAGAGCTATTTCAAGTAGATTCTTAAAGGAATAAATCAAGGAAGCATTCAGCCATCGAGAGTGCACGAGTACTTCTCCTTGCTGTTCGCTCCAAGCTACGATATCTGTGTCAATAGGCAAATCGGTTGCATCCCAAACGAGGTGTTGTTTTTCCCTGTTTTGTATCGCTTTTTCAGAGAAAAAAAAAGGTGCCTTGTCCAGCGATGTTGATTTTTGGGTGTAGGCTACCCAAAAGTATTGTTGCGCAGAACAGGGCAAAAATTGAATAATCGACAGGATTAATATGCAAATGAATTTGTACATCGAAAAAACAGTATAAATTTAGACTCCTAAATAACACAAAAAAATGATAGACCTGAGAAGTGATACCGTAACATTGCCAACAGTTGATATGAAAACTGCCATGATAAATGCGCCTTTGGGTGACGACGTTTTTGGTGAAGACCCTAGTATTAATGAATTGGAGCGTTATACAGCCAATTTATTTGGAATGGAAGCGGCTATGTATTGCCCGAGCGGGACAATGACCAACCAGATTGCGCTGAATGTTCACTTAAGCCCAGGAGACGAAGTAATTTGTCATCACGAATCACATATTTATCAGTACGAAGGTGGAGGAATTGCCAAAAACTCAGGAGCATCTGTTAGATTAATGCATGGCAATTCGGGTTTGTTGAGCGCGCAAGATGTGTTGGATAATATTAATCCAGATAATGTTCATTTTGCCAGAACGGCATTGGTATCTCTCGAAAACACGATGAATAGAGGAGGAGGCGTATGTTATGACATGGCAGAAATGGAAGCCATAAAAAAAGTATGTCAAGAACATAATCTGCCGCTGCATTTGGATGGAGCTAGGGTGTTTAATGCTATAGTTAAAAATGGCGAATCACCCAAAGAGTATGGACAAGTGTTCGATAGTATATCCATTTGTTTATCAAAAGGTTTAGGAGCACCTGTTGGATCTGTGTTGTTGGGAACGAATGCTTTTATGAAGCAAGCCAAAAGAGTAAGGAAAGTGTTTGGTGGAGGTATGAGACAAGCAGGGATGATAGCCAAAGCAGGTTGGTTTGCCTTGAACCACCATGTTGACCGGCTGCAAGAAGATCATGATCATGCACTACAAATTGAAGCTTTGTTGAAAACGTGTGCATGGGTAAATTTAGTAGAACCTGTTGCAACAAACATCATTGTGTTTGAAGTAGATAATCCATCGGAGATATTAGCCAAATTGAAAGAAAAAGGAGTGTTGGCTATTGGATTTGGCGGTAACAAGTTGCGCATGGTTACTCATTTAAATATTTCTCCTTCCGATGTAGATCAGTTGGCGGGTATATTAGCTACTATGTAAACAATTTTCGTGCTTAGAGTAATGCTGAGGTTTGTGGTAAATAGCGTAATACGCTAAACTAAAACGAGATTGAAGCACGTATTTGTTGCTGTTTTTTAGCCCAGCATACTCATTGACTTTAAGCCCGCATTATGCATTAGAAAATCTATTACATCTTAAAACTGCTTCAAAATATGCGAAGCTGATTCATAGTTTACCCCGTTTTACGGGGAGTTCCTTTGAAAATAGTAGTCTTACGAATAAATATGGGTTGCAAACCCTTTCGAAGCCTCACCATAGCCCTCCGGCAATGCTCAGGGTAAGCTGCTATGCTTTTGTTTCGAAAGGCCATATTTACTCATGAAAAGTTTGTTTTTTATAGGTATTCGTGAACTCACTTTGTTCGTTTTATTGCATTGTCAATACTCACGACAAAGTTCTAATGCATAATGTGGGTTAAACCCTTTTGATTGTAAACACAGCATATTCTCTTTTGCGGAGAATATTTCATTTTTGGAGAATATGGCATACTAAATAGTCTCTCTGTTTAACCGAAAAATTAGTATTCCTAAGCCACCATTATGCTTATGCCAAACGCAGTGCAACAATCACAGAAAACATAAAGATGAAATATAAAATTTTTGGAATCATCCTATTTCTATCTCATTATTCATATGCTCAATCGGAAAAAGATTTGTTACTGAAAAGAGATCTTATTGAGCTAGTTGAAGAAATAAAATTTATGTATAGTTATGATCAAACATTGAGGGAGTGCACTATTTATAAAACGTTTGATAAGTCTACAGTTGACCGAATTAAAAATCTTCCTGATAGTTTAAGAAGTATTGAAATGAATTCAAGAAATTTCCAATCAGATAATATTGGTAAATTAATTTTGAAAAAAATACATTAATCCAAAAGACGCAGAGCATGCTGAAAGACTGATTGAAGTCACTAAAAAAATAGGGTTTCCTAAGTGTAACGAGAATAAAAAAAATAGTGTGATAAAGAATTTATTGATCCGGAATTTAATCCTTTAATACTATTTATTCACGCTCCAATATATTATCTTCAAGACTCAAAATGCGAGAAGAATTTAAGTTGATAATTAAGCAGAAATTCCTCAATAATAGAAAGATAAACATTTATCTTTGAACAGAGAAAGGGCGTGGGTTAATATTAACTAGAGTAGAATTAACACTTTTGAGTGATAAAAAGCTACGTGGGTTTCATTCAGGTTTGTATGCTGATAAGCGCTTAAAAATGATACATAAAGAAAAAGAAGTATGCAGCATGACCCTTGCAGAAAATTACAAAACAGAAAATTGGCCAGAGTAATACAGTTAAAAAGACAGCTAAACAAACTGTTTTTACAGGCTGCTGATTTTTACAAAAACTAGTTTGGAAAAATGATGGAAAAAAATTTTGATTTTGGGTTTGACTTTGGGAAAGGTTTTATGTTCAGCAAACACATTCCAAAAGAAGTAAGCCATTTTGATCGTGTATTTGACATTTTCAAAGAACTACTCACCCACACTTCTGGAGATATTGATGAAGCATTAGTATGGCTAGATAACCTGCATCAAGAATACAACATATTCAGTGCAGAATATACGCAAGAAGATTTTGTGGAAGATCTCAAAAAACGAGATTACATCAAAGAGGAAAAAGATCCAAAGGATGGTAAACCAGGAGCCGGAAAAGGCAAGAAAATATTAACAGCCAAAATGGAGTCTGCATTGCGTAAGTACGCATTAGATCAAATTTTTGGAAAGTTAAAAAATAGCGGTGCAGGAAATCACCGAACATCAAAAGTAGGAGCTGGAGATGAACGTGATGGCGAAAATAGATCTTTTCA
>JBLIDJ010000086.1:0-10597 GCA_047634195.1 Flavobacteriales bacterium | reverse complement strand
TGTGCGTTTGTGCTTCCTGTCTACCTAAGTGTTTCGCTTGGTGAGAAATACCAAGCATAAAATGCTTGTACAAACCTGTTGCTCCAAAGTCATAATAAAGTTGATTAACTGCTGAGGCGTAAGATATGAGTGCAGGGTCGTTATCGT
Organism: Flavobacteriales bacterium; assembly: GCA_047634195.1. Classification (GTDB taxonomy): domain Bacteria; phylum Bacteroidota; class Bacteroidia; order Flavobacteriales_D; family Luteibaculaceae; genus JBLIDJ01. The sequence continues at coordinate 10,450 of JBLIDJ010000086.1, read as the reverse complement.
CTGTTAGTACTGCTTTGTTTAACTGCACATTTTCTTGATTGACACCAAGCGATACATGGGTATTAACCACAACAGATTTATTCAATTGCAACTTATAAATCAATGGAATGCTAAACAGCATGTTTTGTTGCAAACCAATAGAGTGGATTAATCCATTAAAACCAATGGTTAAAGGTTGGTTAAGTAACGGAAATCGGAATTGAAAACCCAAGGATTTAGGGCTGTTCACTAATTTCCCTTCACTATTTCCTGCCAATACTTTTACCTGTGAGCTGTCGCTATGACTTACACTACTTGGATTGATCCATGAAAAACCAAAACTAATAGGGCTTTTCAATGATTGAGCTTGCACACCATTCCATGATAACAAGCAAACTAGACTAATGATATAGGTTAACTGTTTCATTATTTTAACGCCGTTAAGTAACCTGTGATATCCTCACCGGTTTGAGTTAAGGTAATTTGATAAAAATACGTACCTCCAAATACATCTGATCCACCAAAAAGATTGCTGATGTTATTGTAATTACTTACTTCAAAAACAAGTTTTCCATTTTCATTCAGCACTTTTATTTCGTTTGCTTGTGTGGCAAATCGTTCTGGTAAAATCCAGTAATCATTGATGTCATCTCCGTTAGGGGTAATGATGTTAGGTATTTTGTTGTTACTGGCGCAAGTTATATTGCTCGATGGTCCAATTGGCAGTGCACATGGTTCATTTGAAGTAGCACGGACGTATATAAGCGCATTGGCATATCCCGAGACTTGTGTTGTGCTTAGTTTTTTCCATTCACTCTCTTTCCATCGATACTCATAACTATTGGCATATTCCACTTCGTCCCAGATGATAACACCATTGTTGCAGCGCAAAACAGGAGCATCTAGTATAATTTGCGGTGTTGGATCTAGTACTACCTCCGTGCGATCACTTTCACACCCTAAGCTGTTTTTTGAGGCCACAAACACAGAAGTAGATTCTTCTCCAAGAGGCACTAATAAAGTATCCTCCGTGCTTTGAATTACTGTATCTGTTAAACTATTGTACCAAACAAAAGTGTTCAAAGGATCTTGTGTAAGGGCTGTTAATTGAGCTGTGCCCTTCTCACAAAGTACTTCTGGGAAATTGACCACTGTAGGTGAATCTGCATTTGGTACTACGGTAATTGTTGTTGGTGTACGCATACTCATACAATCATTTTCATCGGCAGAAGCTACCCAGTATGTGGTTGTTTCGTATAGTAAAGGAGTAGTGAACACTGCCCCTGTATCGAGCCACAAAGTATCGCCTTGTTGGGCATACCAAAAAAAGGAGGTATAATCTAACTGTGAAGAAGTAGTAATAAAGGTAGAAAATCCACTACAGATATTAGTTTCGTCAGATTCGGTTGAAACTATATCAGTTGACGGAGTAACTATAACGCCAGTGGGTGTTTTGATAGATTCACATCCTTCATCAGAAACACTGCTTACATAATACGTACTTGTTTCATTGAGTGGAGGCGTTTGAAAAGTATCTCCTTCGTAAAAAGAAGCAGTGTCCAATACATCGTAATACCAGCGGAAAGTAGTGTTTAAAACAGACGTAGCAGTTAAGGTAGATTTTTTACCACTACATACTGCAGCAGGTTCTGCGGCAGTAAAAGGCGCGTCTATGGCAGGAGTTACAGCGATACTTACCGATGATCGAATACTCTGACAGCCTTCACTATTAGTAGCGACTACAAAATAATTAATAGATTCGGTTAAGGGTGGTGTTATAAAAGTAACCCCAGAGTCTAGTGCTACATTATCGTTTAGTTCTTGATACCAATAATACGTGTATTCATTGTTTACATTTTGAACTCGGATAGTGGTTATTTCTTGTTGACAAACGACAGCATTATCTGGCAATGCAAGAGGCAAAGTGGGTTCTGGTAAAACGGAAACAATTACAGGTGTTCTCGCACTTTCGCACGACTGGTCGTTTACAGAAGCTACATAGTAAGTAGTTGTTGTAAATAAAGGAGGTGTTTGATAGATCAATCCAGTGTCTAATAGAACCGTATCAGTAGGAGAGTAATACCATCGATATGTATATAATGCATTGGGTGCTTGCACACTTAAAAGAGTGCTACTTCCAGCACAAATGCTCGGATCTTCAGCTAGCCCGATTGGGCTGTCTAGCGAAGGTAAAACCGTAATAATTACAGGGGTTCTTATGCTTTCATTTTGGCTACTATCCATACTGGCAAGGTAAAAAGTAGTGGTTGTGGTCAATTTCGGTGTTTCAAAAGTGGCTCCACTCGCAATAGGAGTTTCCTCCGTTATTGATATGTACCAATTGAATTGCGTATAACCTGAAATAGAGGAAGCTTCTAAGCTCGATGTTTGCCCATTACAGATCAATGTGGGGTTTGCAACCGCAACAGGGATATCTTCATTTATTTGTGCCTCAGATACAACTGTCTGAAGAAACAATAAACAGGTAAAGAAATAAAGGAGTGCTTTTTTCATAACTTAAAATACATTTATTACCGACATAAGATTTTTAGTTAACGTGCTTTAAATTATTGTTCCGTTGTCTCCGTCCCCATATCCACCAGGATCTTGATTCCAAGTATTATCGGAAAACGCAGGGATAAACCATTTTGCACTTGGGTTGAATATCCCAGCATAATATTTCCATATGTTTTCTGCTTTTACAACACTTTCCCAATGATGAGTCTTGTCGCACTGTCCAAACCCATGATTAGGGCTTGCAAAACAAAGAAGGAAAAAAAAGGCTGAGTAGAATGCTTTCATAAATTAAAGATACGAAAGCACAGACAAGATGCGTTATAATTCGTTTAACAGTAATAGATGGTGCTTGAAGCACTTGGTTTAATCTAGTAGTTAGCCTTTCGCTAAAGTTTGTTTGTGATAACTTATCGGCTACTTTGTGTTAACTAACATTGGAGGCTATTAAAAAACTAGTAAATAGTAATAAGTCCTTAGTATAATGCAGTTGCTTATTGACAGCTTTGTATTAGCGATCAAAGTATACCTTAATAAACACCTAAATAGTATCCAGTAATAAGTCCTTAGAAAACAGTATTCATTAATTAGTATCAAATAAAGGACACTTATTTTTAAAAGGACCATTTTCATAAAGAGGTTATTATGCGACAACCAACTACCTTTTAAACACCATGTCATTGAATGAACATCTTAGAGTCTATAAATGCTCAAAGTACGGGTCTTTCTATGATGTTCTTAAATACTGACTACCTTTAGCCCGCTTATGAAAGTTAGTTTTAACATATTCCTTTTATTGTTTATGCTTTTGGTTCTTCCAACTAGCAAAGTAAAAGCGTGTGGTAATAATGCTGGAAAAGAAATAACGGAACAAACTGCTACAAAATCTCAAGATGATCAGCTTGTAATAAAAGGTTGTTGTTCAAATGATGAAGAAAGCAATGATGGTTGCGGGCAAGATTGTTGTGATTCTTCATGCAGTTGTCCTATCTCAATAAACCTACCCGTTTTTATGGGTGAACCAGTGCTTTCATTTCGAAGTAATTTTATCACCACTAATAAAGAATGGGCATATATACAACCTGTTCCTGCAGTAGTTTATCTTTCTATTTGGCTCCCACCAAAAATAGCTTAACGCAGTTTTTCACAACATAGGTCCGCCTTTTTTATAATGGCAAAAGACCTATGCGTTTAATTTTACAAACTTAAAATACGTAACATGACTTCATTAAAATATAAGATGATGGCACTTATGGTGCTATCATTTTCCTTGAGCAATGCTCAAACTAAAAATGCTAAAACAGAAACCGTTAAAATTTACGGAAACTGTGGTATGTGTGAAAGCACCATTGAAAAAGCAGGGAACCTTAAGAAAGTTGCTTCGGTAGATTGGGATCAAGAAACCAGCCTAGCAACCATAACGTACGACAGTATTAAAACAAATAAGGATGAAATACTAAAACGAGTTGCGTTGGCTGGTTATGACAGTGATCTTTTTTTAGCACCTGACGATACTTATGCCAATCTTCCAGGATGTTGTCAGTATGAGCGAGTGAAAAAATCAACAACTTCTATTGAAAAACCAGCGATGGAAATGAAAAACCATGCTAACCACAATTCTACTGAGAAAAAACAAGAGGAAAATCAGCTAAAAGCTGTTTTTACTAGCTATGATGTGTTGAAAAATGCCTTAGTAAAATCTGATGGTAATCTTGCTTCTTTAAAAGCCAACGAGCTTTTGAAAGCCATTAACAACGTGAAAATGGAGAGCCTTTCTATGGAAGAGCATACTGTTTGGATGAAGATTAAAAAAGACTTGCTTTTTGACGCTAACCACATAAAATCTAAAAAAGATGCGGGTCATCAAAGAGATCATTTCACGAGTTTATCTAGCAATGTTTATCAACTATTGCTGGTGTCTAAACAAGAAACACCTACCTACTATCAGTTTTGCCCAATGGCTAATGGCGGCAAAGGAGCAAACTGGCTGAGCAAACAAGAAACTATTAAAAACCCTTATTTTGGTGCAAAGATGCTTTCTTGTGGTAAAACTGTTGAAACTATAAAATAGATGAAATTATACATCAAAAATATGGTGTGTGACCGATGTAACATGGTAGTGAAGTCCGAGTTGGAAAAACTTGGGCTTCAACTGCTTTCGGTTGAGTTGGGAGAAGTGGAGACATTACATCCCATCTCAGAAAGCAAAAAAGCTGAAATAGCAACACACCTTTCCACCTTCGGGTTTGTATTAATAGAAAGTAAAAAGGATAGAACCATTGAAAAGATTAAAACGGTAATCATTGATTTAGTACACTATGAAAATCAGGTACTTAAAATAAAAATGTCTGATTACCTTAGAACACATTTAGATCAAGACTATACCTCCTTGAGCCATTTATTTTCGGAAGAAGAAGGCACAACGATTGAGAAATTTTTTATCCTGCAAAAGATAGAACGAGTGAAAGAACTACTAATGTATGATGAATTGAACTTGAATGAAATTGCAGCTAAGATGAATTATAGTAGCGTAGCCTATTTGAGTAATCAATTTAAAAAAACAACAGGTTCAACTCCTTCTCAATTTAAACAATTGAAAAGCAAACATCGGAAACAACTTGATGACCTATAAATGTTACAAATCAAACCTATAATTTTGTAACAATAGATACCCATAGTTTCTGAAATTTGTGTTAACAATAAAATTTAGAACAAATGGTACATTCATATCACATACACGGGATGACTTGCAATGGATGCCGCAATCATGTCGAAGAGACGATTTCAAAAGTTATTGGTGTTACTCATGCGTCTGTTGATTTAGAAAAGGCAGAAGTTACCATTACGATGGAAAGTCATATTCCCTTTGAGAAATTTCAGGAAGCTTTGAAAAATGATGGTGTCAGATATAGCATTCATGATGATCAGGAACATCAACATTCAGAAAAAGTAGTAGCAAAACCAATAAACAATGGCAATGGTGTTTTTTACTGTCCCATGCATTGTGAAGGAGAGAAAACATACCATAAAGCGGGCGATTGCCCCGTTTGTGGAATGGATTTGATTGAGCAGCCTCAACTGTCCCATGGACAACAATATACTTGTCCCATACATCCAGAAGTCATCAAAGACGAAGCTGGAGATTGTCCCATTTGTGGAATGGATTTAGTACCAATGGAACCCAGTGAAAATGCCGAAGAAAAGACTTATAAAAGTTTGGTGAAAAAAATGAAAGTAGCCGTGTTATTTACGGTACCTGTTTTCATCATAGCCATGTCCGAAATGATACCCAACAATCCATTGCAGCACATGATGGATGTTGAAAAATGGAATTGGGTACAATTGATCTTAACACTACCAGTGGTGTTTTATGCTGGTTGGATGTTCTTTGAGCGTGCTTGGAAATCGATTGTTCGATGGAACTTAAACATGTTTACCTTGATAGGGATTGGAACAGGAATAGCATTTTTGTTCAGTTTAGTAGGCCTATTTTTTCCTGATGTATTCCCAAATGAATTTAAAACAGAACATGGTACCGTCTTCCTTTATTTTGAAGCTACAGCCGTTATTTTAACCCTTGTGCTATTAGGTCAATTGCTCGAAGCGAGAGCACACAGCCAAACCAGTGGAGCAATAAAAGAACTACTTAAACTTACGCCTACAGATGCCATTTTGATTGCTGATGGGGTCGATAAAAAAATAGCTATTCACGACATCAAAAAAGGTGATTTATTGCGTGTGAAACCAGGAGATAAAATACCAGTTGATGGAAAAATAAGAGAAGGAGAAAGCAGTATTGACGAAGCTATGATTACGGGTGAACCTATTCCAGTTGATAAAAAAATAGATGATAAAGTGATAGCTGGAACGATAAACGGCAATAAATCATTTGTGATGATTGCTGAAAAGATAGGTTCAGAAACCTTGCTTTCTCAGATCGTTCAAATGGTGAATGATGCGAGTCGATCGAAAGCACCCATTCAGAAATTAGTAGATAACATTGCTACCTATTTTGTCCCCACAGTAGTTATCATATCAGTCATTACTTTTTTTGTTTGGGCAAGTGTTGGGCCAGAACCTGCTTTGGTTTACGGTTTTATTAATGCGATTGCCGTTTTAATCATTGCCTGTCCTTGTGCTCTCGGGTTGGCTACTCCCATGTCTGTTATGGTAGGAGTGGGTAAAGGTGCTCAATCTGGTGTTTTGATAAAAAACGCAGAAGCTTTAGAGCTTATGAACAAAGTGAACTTTTTGATTACGGATAAAACAGGAACAATAACCGAAGGGAAAGCATCGGTAGAACACGTATTTTCTTATCAAGGAAAAGAGCTTGACTTATTACAAGACATTGCTTCTTTAAATCAATACAGCGAACATCCATTGGCAGAAGCAGTGGTAAATTTTGCGAAACTTAAATCCATCAATTTAAAAGAAGTAAAGGATTTTGAAGCCATTACAGGAAAAGGCGTTGTAGGAACAGTTGAGAACAAAAAAGTAGCATTGGGTAATAAAGCACTCATGGAACAAGTAAAAGCATCTGTTCCTGAGGAGATAGAAACTAAGATTATTGCCGAGCAAAAATTGGGTAAAACAGTTTCTTATATTGCTATGGATAGTATTACTGTTGGTTTTGTGACCATTACCGACGCAATAAAGACATCAAGCAAACAAGCCATACAAACATTAATAGATCAAGGAGTTGAAGTTGTGATGCTTACAGGTGACAATGTAAATACGGCAAAAGCAGTAGCAGATGAATTAAACTTAAGCGCTTTTAAAGCAGGTTGTTTACCTGAAGACAAATTAAACGAAATCAAACGCTTACAAGCCGCAGGAAAGATTGTTGCGATGGCAGGAGATGGGATCAATGATGCTCCCGCTTTAGCTCAAGCTGATGTTGGAATAGCGATGGGAACAGGTACCGATGTAGCCATTGAGAGTGGCGAAATTACCTTGGTAAAAGGTGATTTAATGGACATTGTAAAAGCTAAGAATTTAAGTCACGCTGTCATGCGCAACATCAAACAAAACCTATTCTTTGCTTTTTGTTACAATGTTTTGGGAGTGCCGATTGCAGCAGGGGTGTTGTTCCCGTTTTTCGGAATTTTACTTTCTCCTATGATTGCAGCTACCGCCATGAGTTTTAGCTCTGTATCGGTTATTGTTAATGCACTACGATTACGCACAATCACATTATAAAAAGGAAAACCTTAAAATGGATATGCTAAAAACAAGATATATTACCATACTGTCAATTGTTATTGCGGTATTTACAACAACCACTCTTTTCGCACAAAAAGTAGTACGATACGAGTTATTTGTTACAGATACCATCGTTAATTTTTCGGGAAAAGAGAAAAGAGGCATAGCCGTAAATGGACAAATACCCATGCCAACACTCACATTCACAGAAGGTGACACGGCAGAAATTGTGGTGCATAACCTTCTAAAAGAAAGTACTTCCCTTCATTGGCACGGCCTTTATTTGCCGAACAAAGAAGATGGAGTCCCGTATTTAACACAAATGCCCATTGAGCCTAACGAAACGTTCACGTATCGTTTTGCCATCATCCAAAGTGGGACACATTGGTATCACAGCCATAGTGGATTGCAAGAACAAATTGGCATGTATGGTTCCTTGGTGTTGTTGAAGAAAAAGGATGATCCAACTTTTAGAAAAGGGATAGATGATATTCCTGATGTGCCTGTGATTTTAAGTGAATGGACAGACATAAAACCCGAAAATGTGCACCGCATGTTGCATAACGCCAATGACTGGCCTGCGATTACCAAAGGGACTGTTCAAAGCTATGCTGAAGCTACAAAAGCAGGACATTTTAAAACCAAGTTTGCCAACGAGTGGAAACGAATGTTGGCCATGGATGTGAGTGATGTGAGTTACGATAAATTCCTTATCAATGGGAAAAACACAAGCCAACTTTCGCAGTTTAAAGCTGGCGACCAAGTGCGATTGCGCATAGCTAATGGTGGTGCGTCCTCTTATTTTTGGTTGAGTTATGCAGGAGGAAAAATGACTGTTGTTGCCAATGATGGGAATGATGTTGTTCCCGTAGATGTCGACCGTTTAATTATGGGTGTTTCTGAAACCTACGATGTGATTGTTGCTATTCCGGAGGAAAACACCGCCTATGAGTTTTTAGTAACACCAGAAGACCGCACTAATTCAGCGTCCATTTACCTGGGCGATGGCATTGTTCAACTTAAAAACCGCATGCCCAAACTCGCCTATTTTGAGGGAATGGAAATGATGAATAATATGATGAACATGGACGGAAGCATGGATGACATGGGCATGGATATGTCTCTTCAGAAAATGGACATGAACACTGTCATGTATCCTGAAATTACGGGAGCAAGTCAAGGAGATAAGACAATGGAAGACATGGATGAACCAATGAACCATGCTACTCATCAGATGGATCCAAAAGCAGATTTAGTGACCTTGAATTATGGTATGTTATCATCACCTCATGAAACCACTTTACCACAAGATGCACCCATTCGAGAAATGCGTTTTGAATTGACAGGTAACATGAATCGGTATGTGTGGAGCATGGGAAATAAAGTACTTGCTGAGTCCGATAAAATTCTAATCAAAAAAGGGGAGTATGTGCGGATCATACTTTACAATGGATCCATGATGAGGCATCCAATGCACCTGCACGGACATGATTTTAGGGTATTGAATGGACAAGGAGCATTCGCCCCGCTTAAAAACGTATTGGACATCATGCCGATGGAAACAGATACCATCGCATTTTTAGCAAATGCTGAAGGCGATTGGTTTTTTCATTGCCATATTCTTTACCACATGATGGCCGGTATGAACCGCGTGTTTTCGTATGAAGAACAAGCTCCCAATCCATATTTACCAAACAAAAAATGGGCCTACAAGCAACTTCAAAAAGAAAGTAATACGTTTCATCTTATGGCAGAAAACGATTTTGCCAGTAATGGAAACGACGGGATGGCCATGTTACAAAACGCACGTTGGAGTATAGGCACCGAATGGCGTTTAGGATACCATGATGAGCATGGCTATGAAACGGAAACACATGTTGGAAGATACATTGGTAAAAGCCAGTTTTTCATGCCATTTATAGGTTTCGACTGGAGGTATAGAAAACAACATGGGGAGGTCGAAGAAAACTTGTTTAACCAGAAAAACACCAAAGATCAAAGAGCGGTGTTGAGTGCAGGTACTGCTTATACTTTGCCAATGCTTGTGATATTTCAAGGAGAAGTGTTTTCAGATGGCAATGTTCGTTTTCAGCTCATGCGTGAAGATGTCCCTATTTCACCTAGATTGAGGTGGGCTTTTATGGTCAATACAGATATGGAATATATGAGTGGTTTTAAATACATTCTCACTAGAAACATAGCCCTTTCTAGCCATTATGATAGCGACATGGGGTTTGGTTTTGGAGCTACAGTGAATTATTGAGTTTTTTAGTACAAAGTGTTTAGTACAAAGTGTTTAGTACAAAGTATTTAGTACAAAGTGTTTAGTACAAAGTATTTAGTAATAAATCCTTAGTACAATGCAGTTGTGATTACTTATTGACTTCTAACTTATAGACAGCATAAGAGTTAATTAATAAACTGGTGGTCAGTAGTTAGTAATAAGTCCTTAGTAAATAGCATACTGAGTACTTAATACTCTTTACTGATTACCTAGCTATTACTTACAAATCTCTTGAATCAACAGAATTATTTTTAAACAAAAAAACCTGCAATACGCATACTGAGTACTTAATACTCTTTACTGATTACCTAGCTATTCCTTACAAATCGCTTGAATCAACAGAATTATTTTTAAACAAAAAAAACCTGCAATACGCATACTGAGTACTCTGTACTTTTTACTAATAAACTTGTTAAGCAGACATTAATTATGTAATCTGACAAACCTACTTCACCTAGAAACGCCCATTAG